>NZ_JAGYFZ010000156.1:0-9167 GCF_019946675.1 Pseudomonas sp. BF-B-15 | reverse complement strand
GTGGGGTGGACGGCATGGGGCGGGCGTTGGCCAGAGGTGCGTCGCTGAGCTATTCGGCTGAAGCGCCCTTGCTGATGCGCGAGTTGCCTCGCGAACAAATACCGGACTTCAAATCCGATTTGCCACTGGACGTGGTACTCGGCGCGCAGATCGGCGAGTTCAGCGGCCAGAGCTTGTTCGATGCGTTCAACAGCGCGTGGACCCTCGACAGTCGTGCCGACCGCATGGGTATTCGCTTGCTGGGAACAGCGTTGCAGTACCAGGGCAAACCGATGATTTCCGAAGGTATTCCGCTCGGCGCGGTGCAGGTGCCGCCGGACGGGCAGCCGATTGTGCTGCTCAATGATCGGCAGACCATTGGCGGTTATCCGCGACTGGGGGCGTTGACGCCGCTGGCCCTGGCGCGGCTGGCGCAGTGTCTGCCGGGGGCTACGGTGCGGTTGCGGCCGGTGGTGCAGGATGTCGCGCATCGCGAACAGGTCGAGTATTTGCGCCGGTTTCAAGAAAGTTAAAAGCTTCGCGGGCAAGTCGGATCGCCGCACCGCTCGCTCCTACAGATTTCGGAGTTACCCCTGTAGGAGCGAGGCTTGCCCGCGAAGAGGCCCTTACAAGCGATGAATTTCTACTTGGAAAGAAACCGCATCCCTTCCTCAAGCCCCCGCAACGTCAGCGGGTACATCTGGTCATCAATCAAATCCCGAACGATATTGGTCGACGACGTATAGCCCCACGTATCTTTCGGATACGGGTTGATCCAGATGAGCTTCTTGTACTTCTCCTTGAACCGCTGCATCCACACGTAACCGGCTTCTTCGTTCCAGTGTTCGACGCTGCCGCCGGCCTGGGTGATCTCATAAGGCGCCATCGCCGCGTCACCGATGAAGATCACTTTGTAGTCGGCGCCGTACTTGTGCAGCAGGTCCTGGGTCGACGTGCGCTCGGAGGTGCGGCGCATGTTGTTCTTCCACACCGATTCATAAATGAAGTTGTGGAAGTAGAAGTACTCCAGGTGTTTGAACTCGGTCTTGCAGGCCGAGAACAACTCCTCGCAGATCTTCACGTGCGCATCCATCGAACCGCCGATGTCGAACAGCAGCAACAGCTTGACGGTGTTACGCCGCTCCGGCCGCATCTGGATACTCAGCAGCCCGGCATCTTTGGCGGTGTGGTCGATGGTGCCATCGATGTCCAGTTCTTCGGCCGCACCCTGACGGGCGAATTTGCGCAGCCGACGCAGGGCGACCTTGATGTTGCGCGTGCCCAGTTCCACCGAATCGTCGAGGTTCTTGTACTCGCGCTGATCCCAGACCTTGACCGCCTTGCCCTGGCGCTTGCCGGCATCGCCGACCCGAATGCCTTCCGGGTTGAAGCCGCCGGAACCGAACGGGCTGGTGCCGCCAGTGCCGATCCACTTGTTGCCACCGGCGTGGCGTTCTTTCTGTTCTTCCAGGCGTTTCTTGAATTCTTCGATCAGCTTGTCCAGCCCGCCAAGGGACTGGATCGCCGCCCGCTCTTCGTCGGTCAGCGAACGCTCGAATTCCTTGCGCAACCAGTCTTCAGGAATCAGGGCCTGAAGGTGATCGTCGAGTTTTTCCAGGCCATTGAAGTAAGCACCGAACGCTCGGTCGAACTTGTCGAAATGCTTTTCGTCCTTCACCAGAATCGCCCGGGACAAGTAGTAGAACTCGTCCATGTCGGCGAAGGTCACGCGCTGTTTCAGCGCGTTGATCAGGTCCAGCAGCTCGCGCACCGAGACGGGCACCTTGGCTGCGCGCATTTCATTGAACAGGTTGAGCAACATGGCGTTAGCCCCTACTTAATCAGAGCTTAGCGAGTACCGCGACGACTCATGAAGGCCAGGCGCTCAAGCAATTGCACGTCCTGTTCGTTCTTCACCAAGGCACCGGCCAGCGGCGGAATGGCCTTTGTCGGATCGCGTTCGCGCAGCACCGCTTCGCCGATGTTGTCGGCCATCAGCAGCTTCAGCCAGTCCACCAGTTCGGAGGTCGATGGCTTCTTCTTCAGGCCCGGCACCTTGCGCACGTCGAAGAACACGTCCAGCGCTTCGCTGACCAGATCCTTCTTGATGTCCGGGTAGTGCACGTCGACGATTTTCTGCAGCGTGACGCGATCCGGGAACGCGATGTAGTGGAAGAAGCAGCGGCGCAGGAACGCGTCCGGCAGCTCTTTCTCGTTGTTGGAGGTAATGATGATGATCGGGCGCTTCTTGGCCTTGATGGTCTCGTCGATCTCGTAAACGTAGAACTCCATCTTGTCGAGTTCTTGCAGCAGGTCGTTCGGGAACTCGATGTCGGCCTTGTCGATTTCATCGATCAGCAGAATCACCCGCTCTTCAGACTCGAAAGCCTCCCAGAGCTTGCCCTTTTTCAGGTAATTGCGAACGTCGTGGACCTTTTCCGTGCCCAGCTGCGAATCACGCAGGCGGCTGACCGCGTCGTACTCGTACAGGCCCTGATGCGCCTTGGTCGTGGATTTGATGTGCCAGGTAATCAGCTTGGCGCCGAAGGACTCGGCCAGTTGCTCGGCCAGCATGGTCTTGCCGGTGCCCGGCTCGCCCTTGACCAGCAGCGGACGCTCCAGGGTGATGGCGGCGTTGACCGCCAGCTTCAAGTCATCGGTGGCGACGTAGGCCTGGGTGCCTTCGAACTTCATCTGCTAATCCTCGAACGGTAACGCCGACCTGACAGGGCAGGGCGGGGCGCAATAATTGTAGTACCCGACTATAACGCGCTGCCCGGTCGACTGTGAACGCAGACGGCTTATTCAGTCTCTGAATGGGGCGTCACATCTTGACTCAGTCTCGGCGGCTGGCCAGTATTGATCTATCGCCATTTTGGCGATAGCTTGCTGAGGTTTTTCAAGAGTTGAAACGATGTTACCCATGAAACGACCACGGTTGTCTGCCGTGCAGGCGTTGCCGGATTACCGTTTGGCGCTGACATTTATCGATGGTCAGCAATTGACGCTCGATTTGAGCCGTGACCTGCGTACCTATCCTGGATTGCAGCCGTTGCTGGAGGCGGGAGCTTTCGCCAGTGCAACCCTGGGCGATGATGGCTGGTGCGTCGAATGGCCTGAGCAGGATATCCAGATCGGCGCAGACACTGTTTATCTGGATGCACTCGCGCAAAACGCAGCGGATGAAAACACCCGGATCTTCATCGACTGGCGTGCGCGTACCGGGTTGCCGCTCAATCAGGCCGCCGAGGCTTTGGGGGTGAGTGCCCGCAGCATCACGCGCTACAGCAGTGGCCGTGAAGCCGTGCCCCGGTCATTGGCGCTGGCCTGTCTGGGGTGGGATTTTCTGCAGCTGCGAGATCCGGCGCGGGCGGCTGAAGAAACCGGCCGTTACACCGTTACACGCAAACCCTAACCGGCCTCCGGCTTCGGCCGTTCATACTGGGCATTGAAGGCCTGGACAAAACCGTTACGTAAAATCTGCAAAAACGCGTGGAACGCGCTGATATCTTGCCGGTGAACGCTGCCACTCAATTCAACGCGCGTTGCAAACTGGTTCTTGCCCTGGTTTTTCAGCACGGTTTCGGAGCCACCGACAATGGCCTCCCAAATGGAGCGGAACAGCCCTTTGTCCTTGTTCTCGACGTCCTGTTGCCAGTTGAACACATCGACGTCTTTGAGCAGTGGCTTGATGTAGCCAGTCAATTGGGCTTTTTTCGCTTGCGCTTCAATCACTACATCACCATGCCCGGCATTGAAATCAAACTTGCCGTAGGCCGAGGCGAAGTCGTTCATGCGTTTGAGTTCGATGCCCGTGGCGCGTAGTCGGAACTGGAAATCCTCGAAGTCGCTCAGCGGATCGAAGGTTGCGCTGGTTTCCAGTGGCGCGTGCCCCAGCAGCAGCGCTTTGCCATCGAACCGTGCGTCGCGCTTGCCTTCCTTGTCGACGACGTTGGTCAGGTTGTAAATGCTGGCGTTGACCTGGGTGGCGTTCATGTTCACGGGGGGCCTGGAATTGAAGTTCCGGAAGCTGATCTTGCCGTCGCTGATCCGCACTTCGTTCAGGGTGATCGGAAGCAATTTCTCCAATTGTGCCCGCCAATCGGTGCCTTCACCGGTCTGGGAGTTTTTCTTGTTGGCGCCGCCGTCGACGAAGTTCACTTCGGGTTTGACGAACTGCGCCTTGGCCACGACCGCGTGGTCGTACCAGAGCGAGTGCCAACTGACGGAAAGATCGATCAGCGGCGCATTGACGAAAGGCACCGGGACCTTGCCTTCGATCTTGACGACTTTCAGCCCGTTGATTTTGTAGGCGCCGCGCCACAGGGCCAGGTCCACGTCGGTGATCTGCCCGCGATAGTCACCCATATTCGCCAATCGTTCGTTCAGGTAGTCACGCACCAGATAGGGCAGGGCGATGTGCAGGGCAAACAGCAACATGAGGAGGCCGGCGAGGGTCCACAGAGGCCAACTGTATCGACGCTTCATGGCGGCAAATCTCTGGCGGTGTAATGCGATTGACTGCTGTGCGGGCCGGACGTTCGACTGACTGGACGACCAGGGGCAACAGGCATACCGTGGAGGGCTAATTCAACGCTGCATAAGGACCCAGCCATGAGCCGTATCTTTGCTGACAACGCCCATTCCATCGGCAATACACCGCTGGTGCAGATCAACCGCATTGCGCCGCGTGGCGTGACCATCCTGGCCAAGATCGAGGGGCGCAACCCTGGTTACTCGGTGAAGTGCCGGATTGGCGCGAACATGATCTGGGACGCCGAAAGCACCGGCAAACTCAAGCCTGGCATGACCATCGTCGAACCGACCTCCGGCAACACCGGCATTGGCCTGGCGTTTGTCGCCGCCGCACGGGGTTACAAGTTGATGCTGACCATGCCGGCGTCCATGAGCATCGAACGGCGCAAAGTGCTCAAGGCGTTGGGCGCCGAACTGGTGCTGACCGAGCCGGCCAAAGGCATGAAAGGTGCGATCGAAAAGGCCACTGAAATGGTTGCCAGCGACCCGTCCCTCTACTTCATGCCGGCGCAATTCGAAAACCCGGCCAACCCGGCCATTCACGAGAAAACCACTGGTCCGGAAATCTGGAACGACACCGACGGTGCCGTCGATGTGCTGGTGGCCGGCGTCGGAACGGGCGGAACCATTACGGGGGTTTCGCGGTATATCAAGAATACCCAGGGCAAACCGATTCTCTCGGTGGCGGTGGAGCCCGTGGTGTCTCCGGTGATCACGCAAGCGCTGGCCGGTGAAGAGATCAAGCCTAGCCCTCACAAGATCCAGGGCATCGGTGCCGGCTTTGTGCCGAAGAACCTCGATCTGTCGATGGTGGACCGGGTCGAGTTGGTCACCGATGACGAATCCAAGGCAATGGCTTTGCGCTTGATGCAGGAGGAAGGGATTTTGTGCGGCATCTCTTGCGGTGCGGCCATGGCTGTGGCCGTGCGCCTGGCTGAAACGCCGGAAATGCAGGGCAAGACCATCGTGGTGATTCTGCCGGACTCCGGTGAGCGTTACCTGTCGAGCATGCTGTTCAGCGATCTGTTTACCGAGCAGGAGAATCAGCAGTAATCGTGAACAAATCAAAGCAGTGATGTTTCGATTTTGATCCCGACAAGTGGGCTGATCCAGGTCAGCCCCCGTTCAGGAGACATATGTTAAGAAGTGCGTTGTTGCACAATCTTTAACAGTGAATGTTGAGGAAAGCGGGTTTTTCCCGAGGCCGGTAGTGTTTATCATGGCCGACTGCCACGTCGGGTAAATGGCGTAGTGCAGAGTTGCTAATTCTCAAGGAGTTGTAGATGACCTTTACCATTGCCGCGAAGGCATCGCTGTTGCTGCTGTTCCTCGGCAGCACCCTCTATGTGCACTTGCGCGGCAAGGCGCGATTGCCGGTCTTGCGTCAGTTCGTCAACCACTCCGCTTTGTTCGCACCTTACAACGCCTTGATGTACCTGTTCTCCAGCGTGCCCTCCAAACCCTATCTGGATCGCAGCAAGTTCCCGGAACTTGATGTGCTCAAGGACAATTGGGAAGTGATCCGCGACGAAGCCATGCACCTGTTCGATGAGGGTTACATTCGCGCCGCCGAGAAAAACAACGACGCCGGTTTTGGCTCGTTCTTCAAGAAAGGCTGGAAGCGTTTCTACCTCAAGTGGTACGACAAACCCCTGCCATCGGCCGAAACACTGTGCCCGAAAACAGTGGCCCTGGTCAGCAGCATTCCCAACGTCAAAGGCGCCATGTTCGCCTTGCTGCCGGGTGGCAGCCATCTCAACCCGCACCGCGATCCGTTTGCCGGTTCCCTGCGTTATCACCTGGGGTTGTCGACGCCGAATTCCGATGATTGCCGCATCTTCGTCGACGGTCAGGTTTACGCCTGGCGTGATGGCGAAGACGTGATGTTCGACGAAACCTATGTGCACTGGGTCAAGAACGAAACCGAGAAGACCCGGGTCATTCTGTTCTGCGACATCGAACGTCCGTTGAGCAACCGTATCATGACCCGCATCAACCGCTGGATCAGCAGCCTGCTCGGTCGCGCCACTGCGCCGCAGAACCTCGATGACGAGCGTGTCGGCGGGATTAACCGGGCCTACGCCTGGAGCAAGAACTCCAGCGACAAAGTCAGCGGAGTGGTCAAGCAGTGGAAGCGGCGCAATCCTAAAGCCTACCGTGTGCTGCGGCCGGTGCTCGCGGTGGTGGTGTTGATGTTGTTGGGGTATTGGTTGTTTGGGTGATGTCGATTACAGAAAGACCGCTCGCTTAGAGCGGTTTTTTTTGCCCAGGATTTCATCGGCGCCCGGCGAGCACGTCAGGTTCTTCGCCTTCGATGCCTGTCGCAAGTATTTCCAGAAGGCGTCGCTGACTATCCGTGAGCACTAGAGCAATCTTTTTCCTTTCCAGTGCGGGTAAGCGATTTTTTGTAGGGGATTTCTTACTGGATTTACCCATTTTGTCCTCCACTATTGATCATTTATTAAGCAGTTTTTTACGATACTTGGCTTTCCACCGCTTTGACAAGCCGCCGTTCAGTATCGAAATAGAAGCCATGTTGTTGATAAATAGGAATCGCCCCTTTCATGGGCTCCTGAACTTCGATGAACCTGCTTCCTATAATTGTGGCGTAGTGCTGAATGACCATTATGGACAATGTAGCAATGCGTTTTTTAAGGGGATGAGCCTCTCTTGGCCGTCCCTCCAGTCGGACGATGCGAATTCGTTGCCGACTTTTGTTTGGATTTGCGAAGCAGAGCCCACACAGTTGTTTATCGAACCAGATGGATAAATCCAGCGCCAAAGGCTCCTTCGCTTTCCATCCAACAACGTCATGCCATGAAAAATGAAAATCATCCCAGCGCTCCCAGGCACTCAACGCTTGTGCGTCGATAGGTTCAAATCGCACCTTCGATAAATCAAGAACGGTAGGGCCAGACCGTTCCTTTTTCTCTTGCAGCTCGGCGGTGCTGGCGGTGGCCAGTTTTCTAGCTCTCGATTTATACAATTGATACCGAAGATGCGTCCGTTCCCTTGGCATTTGATCTCTTGCATTCCCTGTCCCCCTCAGTGGGCGATTTCCTTTCCCTCAGAGTAAGCAGCAGGTCTAACGCTGTATCTACTGGCCCTTTGTCCAAGTCATTGCAATCCATGTCGAGCGCTGGTTATAGTCGGCGCTCGGTGATTTCCGTTCACCGTCCATCCCATCAAAAAAGATCAGCCCATGCCTGCATCCCTCATCAACGCGGTAGTCGATTCAGCGGTCCACGCTGGCGTCGTGCCGTGCGGGGATCAGCAGCCTGCGCAGATCAGTCATTACCCCCCACCTGTCCGTAGCACGCCGGTGTACGCAGTCGTATCACCGCCGGGCGTTGGCGTTTCGGGCTGATCAGCTTTCCCTGCTGTTCCCATGCCCTTCTAAAAGCGTTCGCCTGAAAAACTACTGGATTTCAGCTTCGGCTGAGTTGGCTTTTTATGCCTGACTACAGGTGGTATTCATGTTTGTCCTTTCGAAAAAATCCGCACTCGCGGCGGCGTCCACGAGCCTGTTCGTTTTGCTGTGGAGCAGCGGGGCGATCTTCTCCAAATGGGGCCTGGCCCACGCGTCGCCCTTCGCTTTTCTGCTGATTCGTTTCGCCATCGCGCTTTGTGGATTGGTGCTGCTGGTGCCATTGCTCAAGCTGAAACTGCCCAAGGGTGGCAAGCCGATGCTGTATGCGATGGCCACTGGTGTGGTGTTGCTGGGTGCTTATCAGATTTTCTATCTGCTGGCCCTGGACCTGAAGGTCACGCCAGGCGTGATGGCCACGATCATGGGTGTGCAGCCCATCCTCACGGTGGTGATCATGGAGCGCCATCGCTCAGCGAACCGGGTGTTCGGTTTGATGCTGGGTTTGGCTGGATTGATCATGGTGGTGTATCAGGGCATTGGTCTGGCCGGCATGTCGCTGGCCGGGATGTTTTTCGGTTTGCTGGCGTTGGCGAGCATGACGTTTGGTTCGATCATGCAGAAACGCATCACCGATAATCCCCTCGGTACGCTGCCGGTGCAGTATCTGGCGGGGCTGTTGTTGTGCGGGATTTTCGTGCCGTTCCAGCCCTTTCACTTTGAACGCAGCAGCGGTTTTATCGTGCCGGTGCTGTGGATGGGGCTGGTGGTGTCGGTGTTGGCGACGTTGTTGCTGTATCGGCTGATCGCCCGGGGCAATCTGGTGAATGTCACCAGTCTGTTCTATCTGGTGCCGGCGGTGACGGCGGTGATGGATTATCTGTTTTTCGGCAACCAACTTGCGGTGTTGAGCATGGTGGGGATGGTGCTGATTATTGTTGGTCTGGGGGTGGTGTTTCGTCAGGCGCGGTAGAGCGGTTGGGGAGGGCATATCCGTTTTTTTTGTGATGGCGGCTGGCGGTTTCGCTTTTACAGCGAGTCACTTGGAAAAGCCCCAAGTAACCAAGGGCTCTTGCCCCTTTCGTTCGGTGCCTCGCTGTGGCTCGGCATGCCCTCGCTCCGGTCCTGCTCCGTGGGCCCGCCGCCATCGGCCATCCATGGCCGGGGGCGGCTAACCCGGCATCCATGCCGGGTTGCCCACTGCGCAGAACCTGCGCTCGGCCTCTCGAGGGGGCGCTCAGATCAAAAGCGGAAGGCGAGCTAACGCTCGGCCTGATGAGTGGTG
>NZ_JAGYFZ010000155.1:0-9604 GCF_019946675.1 Pseudomonas sp. BF-B-15 | reverse complement strand
CTGCCACCCACCCTGGGTTTGTCCCAACTTCTTGGACAACCACGGCAGCAGCTCACGCAATTCCTCTTCCAGCCCCCACGGCGGGTTCGCGATCGCCAACCCGGAACCGTTCAGACTGTTCGGCGTGTCCAGCGGATGCACCAGCAACTCCACCCGCAACAACTTCGGCGCGCCCGTGCCGGCCAGATCCTGATAAAAACGACGCAACATGCGCTGGTCCTTCACCGGGTACCAGATCGCCGCCACGGTTTGACGCATCCGGCCAATCGCTTCTTTCAGCGACGCCGCGCAACGCTGCATCTCATCGAGCTGTTCAAACGGCGGATCAATCAACATCACCGCGCGCTTCTCCTGCACCGGCAACATTGCACGCGGCACATGCCAGCCTTCGCCGAGGTGAACCTTCACGCGACGGTCACCGGCCATGTTGTCCTTGAGCAACACACCGTCTTCGGGGTGCTTCTCGTTGAGCATCACCCGATCCTGCGGCCGCGTCAGACGGCGCGCCAGCTCTGGCGACCCCGGGTAATAGCGCAACTGGCCATCCGGGTTCATGTCGTGCAGCACCTTCATGTAATCGGCGGTCAGTTCCGGCAGATCCGGCTGATCCCACAACCGCGCGATGCCTTCCAGGTACTCACCGGTACGGCTCGCCTGATCGCCTTGCAGGTCATACAGACCAATGCCGGCGTGAGTGTCGAGATAGGCAAACGGCTGCTCCTTGCGCGACATCAGGGCGATGAGGCGGGTCAAGGTCAGGTGTTTGAACACATCGGCGTGATTGCCGGCATGGAAGGCGTGACGATAATTCATGATTGCTCCTGCGAAGGCCGGGAAGTTTACCTTGTACCGAGGCGAACGTCAGGGCTTCGCGGCTGAGCGGGCAGTGATCGTTCCCACGCAGCACGTGGAAACGATCATTCAGTGGCGCTACGCGGAAGGCCGAGCCTTCAACCGCCGCCCCAACACATCTAGCACATCACACCCGTCCCGCAACGGAATGGCGCAGAGCAGGGCAAAGTCACTGAGGATGAAGGACTGGCACTCGATAGAACCACGCATCGACAGGTTTTCGAGCACTTGGGTGACAGCGCGGATTCGATAGCTGGCGGCGTCGTATAAAACGTCGAGTGGTGCGAGGGTATCGACGAACAAGGTGGGCATGTCGTCGCAGTTACTGGTCAGAGCCATGAAACGGCTTTTGGGTGGAGGAGTTGGTTTTTCGTAGGGTGGATCGGGGTGAAGATTAGTCATTTTTAAACCTCTGGTAAGAAGGGAAGCTACCATCGGCCTTCCTACAGGCTTGGGTGGCAGCTATACGCGGGGTAGGAATATCGAGACCAGAGAACTCGACCACGCCGAAGCATGCCCGCGCAGAGCTGCCGCAACTGATCTTACGGACGCACGTTGCCGGCCGCAAATACAGGTGTCGACGCCAAAGCGTCCTCTCTAGTCTTGAAGGGTTCCTACACCCTGCCACTGAATTTTCAGTGACCACCAGAGACTATCGATGGAACGCACTTCCCACCAGTTCATGCAAACCGCTAAAACTTGAAGGAAACTTCCGACGACCTTGCCCGGAAATTTCGCAGCCTGTAAGACCGCCTTCGCGGGCAAGCCTCGCTCCTACAGGATTGAGGTCGGTCGCGAAAATGGGGACAACACCAATCCTGTAGGAGCGAGGCTTGCCCGCGAATTGAGCGCGAAGCGCTCATAAAATCTATCTGTCTCAGAGATAACAAGCCTTACCAGGTTGATTGGTCTTCAAGGCTGATACCTAAAAGGGACGAATTTTAATTTTCATCAGTGTTGCTATCCAGTTTGCTAGCAATATGACGCAACCATAATTCGCCGGATTCCCACACGTTCCAGTAGCAGTAGTAACAGCTCAGCTCTTTCAATAGATACTCCCTTAACTCCACTTCGTCCTTCCGCTGATCAAGCAGAAAATTGAGCTCTTCCCGGACCAACATTAAATCCCGGGGGTCAGCGTCAGCTAAAAAAGCATCTATAACTTGCTCAGCGGTCCCGTGTTCGACAGTCCAATCCTGATGAAAGTACGCGCCAAAAAAATCGTGTAACTCGGGAAGCTCTTTGTTCATATCTCTGGAAATCCTGTTAGCAAAAAATATCCCTCAGGCCGTCGGGCATCCTTTACCAGCACCAACAATACCTTCGAAGCTGGCAAATGGTTGTTACGTCCATTGGGCATACTTACCCCTACTGGGTAAGGGAACGTATGAGTAACTATCGTCTTCGCCTTCTTCCCCTGAAGGAATTTTTCGATTTTTGCTTTATTTGCATCTAATGCTTTCGAAGAAGCCGACTCAGCAGTAGCTCGATCGGGAAACGTTGATGCAGCAGGAATATTTGGCTCAGCTTTTAACCTTTTAGCTAACTGCTTGTCCGTTCTCCCCACATGTTTCTTGATGAGGTGCCCTCCTTGAGCTTCATGCGCAGCCAAACCTCCACCTGGAACAATTTCGCTGTACGGCCCATCAACATCCAAATCGCCAGGACAAGCGGTACAAGCCAACCCCAACGGATCAACCCACCCCGTCGGATTCAGCGCGTACCGATACCCGTTCAGCCCACCCGCCAACTTGACCGGATCCGGCGTCAGGTACCGCCCTACCTCCGGATCATAGTACCGATGCCGGTTGTAATGCAGGCCGCTCTCGGCATCGAAGTACTGCCCCTGAAACCGCAGCGGCTGCTCAAGTTGCTCGCCCCCACCGAACGCTAACCGCGTGACTTTTCCGTAGGCGTTGTACTTCGCCGACCAGACAATCTCGCCACCAAAATCGGTCAGTTCCTGCGGCGTACCAAGGTGATCGAGTTGGTAGTAAAACGGGCAAGCCTCGCGCGGGCCTTTGCCGTCGAGCATGGCCAGCGGGCGGAAGGTGCCGGGTTCGTAGACGTAGCTGCGGTAATGCTCGCGACTGCTTTCAGCGACGAGGTTGTCGCCCTGCCAGAAGAACTCGGTGGTTTTACCGTCGACGGTTTTAGCGATGCGTCGGCCGAAGGCGTCGTAGCGGTAACTCGCGCAACGCCCGTCCGGGGTCGTGACGCTGACCAAGCGATGCTGGCAGTCGTAGGCATATTCGGTGACGAGTTTTTGCCCGGAGCCGCGACGTTCGCGGATGAGGTTGCCGAAGGCGTCGTAGTCGTAATGCCGGTCGCCTTGCATGAGCAGGCGATTGCCTTTTACGGCAGCCACACCGGGGCGGTTTTGCATCAGCAGGTTGCCGGCCGGGTCGTGGGCGAAGCTTTCCGGTGGGTCGTCGCGGGTGTGGCGCACGCGGGTCAGGCGGTTGAGGGCGTCGTAGTAATAACTGCGCTGGCCGTGGCGGCTGTCGGCGATGGTCGCCAGGTTGCCGTTGACCGCGTAGGTGTAGTGGCGCAGGTACAGCGGCCGGGTGTGTTGATTGATCGCGTGTGCTTGCAGGCGGCCCTGTTCGTCGTAGTGGTAGCGGCTGGTGAGCTGGCCTTGTTGGCGCTGTTGTTCGCGGCCAAACGTGAATTGGTGGGTGGTGAGCGGCGCGCCGTTGAGGTCGATGGCGGTCAGCGCGCCACCCTTGGCGTGGTGGTAATCGAGCTTGCTGCCGTCCGGCAGGCGCATGCGGTTGAGTTGGCCACAGGTGTCGTAGCCGTAGCGCAAGGTGCCCCAGCCTTGGTGCTCGGTGATCAAACGGTCTTGTCGGTCGTACTCGAATTCCAGTGGATGATCGTGACCGTCGTCGACGCTGATCAGTCGGCCGAGGCTGTCATAGCAATATTCGACCTTGATGCCATCGGGCAGCGTTTTGACCAGCAACCGCCCTGCCGAATCTCGCTCATAAGCGGTAACCCGCTGCGAGCCGTCGTCGCCGAACTCGGTTTTTTCCAACAGGTTTGCGTTGAGGTCGTAGGTGTATGCCGTGCGCTGGCCGTCGAACCCGATCTCCTGTTGGATCAATCCGCCGGGCGTGTAGTCCAGGCGATATTGTTCGCCGGATTCGTTTTCGATTTCTGTGAGCAGCAGCTGCGCGTTGTCGTAGCGATAGTTGAGCTGCGTGCCGTCGGGATTGATCCGGCGGCTGACCAGATGCAAACCATCGACGTATTCGTAGCGGGTAACGAGGCCAAGCTCGTCGCGTTCGGCGGTGATTTTTCCGTAGGCGTTGTAGCTGAAGGCGCGAGTGGCCCCTGTAGGAAGTGTCGTCTGAACCAGTCGCCCAACGGCGTCCCACCCGTAGTGAGTGAGCGATCCGTGTTCATCCTGATCGGTAATCCGCCGGCCCAGCACGTCGTAGGAAAACCGCCGCAGCCCACCGTCCGGTAAAGTTTCTTCAACCAGTTGCCCCAAAGCATTGCGGACGAAGAGATGGCGACTGCTATCCGGGTAACGGATCGACAGCAACTGTCCTTTTTCATCGTAGTGATAGTGGGTGACCTGACCGTCGGGATCAGTCTCTTCGGTGATGTCGCCCTGAGCATTGCGCTGATATTTCCAGACCGCTTTGCCGCGATACCGGGCATGCAGGAAACCGTTGCGATACTCGTAGGACGTGGGCTCATCTTCCGGCGGAATCAGCGCCACCAAGCGTCCGACTTCGTCGTAGTGGTACGCGGTGACAGCGCCGAGCGGATCCTGCTCGGCAATCAATCGCCCTTTGTCGTCGTAGGCCTTAAGGTGTTCGCCGCCATCCAGCTCGACCTTGCGCACCAGTCGCGCCCGGTCGTCATGCTGGTAAACCTCTTCGCTGCCGTCGATGTTGTGGACGGTGACACTGCCCTCGTCATCCCAGACATAACGCGCTTCCATCTGCGCAAACGACGCCCAATGCCGGACGCATCGCGCAGCCTTGCCGGACCTTTCCCACTCCCAGAAGAAACTCGCCCCACCGGCCAGCTGCCGTTGCTGGATGACGTGCTGGTCGTCGTAGTCGTAACGCTCGCTTTCCCCGGCGGCGTTGGTCGCTTCGATCAGTCGAGCGCGCTCGTCGTAGCGGTAACTGATCAGCGTCTGTTCGGTTATCCAGGCTTCGTCCGACGTGTCTGCCGGGACAAAACGCTGGTAGTCGACGGCAATCAAATGGTGCTGGTCGTAGCGCAACAACAAGGCGCGACCGGCGCCGTTGTCGAGGCGCTGGATACGGTCGCGGCGGTCGTGAGTGATGCGCAACCGGTTGTCGTAACCGTCGCTGATCGCAGCCAATCGACCGTTGATGAAATGATAGAAACGCGTGTCGTCGCCGGCCTGGGCGAGGATCAGCTCTTCCGGGGCGTCGCCCAGGTAAATCGCTGCACGCGAGAGGCTGTTGTGGATCGCCGGGCGCTCATTGCCAGGCAGCGGAAAGGTGGTGCGACGGTTTTCGTGGTCGATCCAGGTGACGCCATCGCCATCGATTTCCAGTCGGTGCGCAAGGCTGTGACTCCAGCCAAAACCGATGCCGCAATCAATCTCGACGGCGCTGGTGCGATAGAGGCGCGTGAAGTCGAACGGCAGGATTCCATTCAATGAACCGTCGGTGAGGGTCAGCAGTTCTTCGCCGGTGACCATCGACACCGGGCATTTGTTGGTCGCGGTTTTATCGGCGGAATCGGCGCTGTCGCCGTTGGGATTTGTGGCCTGCTTCGAAGCGTCGTCGTGGTGTTCGTTTTGTTTGAGCGTGGTATTGCGTCTGGCGTCCCAACGCAGGTGCAATCCGCCTTTTTTCACACCCGCTGCCACGCCCCGTGCGGCGACCTTTTTGTACTGGTCGACGTAGGTCATGAAGTTGTTGATGAGGGTGAAAATCGCTTTGACGAAACCCTGCACGGCGCTGACGATACGGGCGCCGTAGCTGGCGAGACGCATACCCAGGTAGGCGATGCCCGCCCCCGCACCGGCGAAGGTCAGGACCACGCCAATTAGAATGTCGATGAGCAACTGAACCACCACCGTCGACAGTGCTTCGGCGGTTTTTCCAGCGATCTCGCTGGGCGGCAACATCTCCAGCCAGAGGCTGGCGGTTCGCAACAACAAACACAGCGCCGCTTCGTCACTGGCCAGCAGTTGGACCTTGGCCATGACGTCCGGAGCGGTTTTGGCGAGCGTGGCCAGTTCATCCGCACTGCTACCCAACCGCTCAACGAACTTGCCGGGATCCTGGAGAATGTCCGAGAGCAGGCTGATGCTGTCCCACACACCAATGACCGCCGCCCAACTTCCCGCCAGCAGGCCATTACCCGCAGCGGCAAACGCTGACTGCGACCACTGCGGTTTGAAGCCTTGCCACTCAGTGCGCAGCCAGTCTTCCAGCTGTCCGGTCAGGCCGTCGTAAGACTTGAAAAGCTCATCAACCTGATCCGAAGTCACCGCGCTGTGGACATGCACGCGGTAGAACTTCCCGGCAATGCCCCTGAATTGTCCCTTGCCGTTTTCATCGAGCGTGACGGTGTTTTTTTCGCCGCCATCAACGGCAATCACATCAACATCAATGTTCCCCAGCGGAACGTCATAAACCGATTCGAACTTGCTCTCGATCTGCAGAATTCCGTTTAGCGGACACTGCGCAACACTGGAGAAAAAGTCGTCATCACTGCGGCTCACCGACGTAGTGGTATTGCCCAGTTTGATCTGCCGGTCCATGTCCATCAGCGAGGGCAGGTCCATTGCCCGGCTGACCTTGTCGGCATTGCGACTTAAAAAGCCCTTGAGTTGCTGGCGATACACACTCAGCGTGTCCTTGAAACCGTCGAGCTCCTGCTCGATCCGTACGATCTGATCCATCAGTCCAGCTCCATCGACAGGTAATCCACCAAGGCTGATTTCGGGGCTGGCGGCAGGCCCGGCTCTTCCAGAAAGATCGCGACTTTGTGCCGCAAAACGCTTTCGGAAAACGCCTCGAAAAGATCAGGACGGTCCTCGCTCAGCCACGTGAGCAAGTTGTTCAGCCGAGTGGTGTTTGAGTGTTCGCAGAGTTGCTTCAACAGCGTTGCGCCGACTTCCCACCATGGAAAAACCCTGGAGGTTTTCAGTGCAGTTCCACCGATGTCGAGCGGCTGACCATTGATCAGGCACCGCCCCACGACCGGCAGCAGTTGAGCGACATCAACCTCGGCAGACTGAAGAATCGGCAGCAAGTAATGCCCGTCCCAAAAGCGGAAAAACACCGCGTTGCCATTGGGCAAAAACACTTGCGTGAGGCTGCGCAGATGTTCGATCAACACGTCTTGAGGCGCAGAGGAAACCGCCAGCCAACCCCAGTCGCGAGACTCGGTAGTGGCGACCCAATCCAGAAACTCACTGCCAGCAGCGACGATTCCGACATAGGGCATGACCGGTTCCCACTCGGCGTAAGCGGTGTCGGCCCAGATCGGGCTCGGAGCATGCAACGGACTTGATCTCTGCCAGGCGTTGAACGGCTCAGCGGAACTGGCATTGCCGAACACTGCGAACAACTGCTCGGAAGGCTCGAGTGGTTGGCGCTCCAGCCAAGTGAGGGGTGACAAGCACTCAGGCTGCACAGACACCACCCTTGCAGCGTTCACATTCTTCGCAGAATGGGGCGTCGCTTTTCAGGGTCAGAATCTGTGCTGTGCTGAGTGCCAGAAGTGTTCGTTGAGTGGTCGCGGCGTCCATGGCCGGCATCGGTGCACCGCCCAGTTCAATCGGAACGCTGCTGAAGATCCCGGCGGGGCCGATGTTGATCCAGTGGCCACCCGCCTGGATGGTCGCGCTTGCGCCGCCATCGATGACAATTTGCTGGCCGGCGCTGGCGTGAAATTGCCCGCTCGCCTTGAGGGTCTGGTTGCTTACGGTGATGGAGCGGTCACCGTGAACGTGCAGGTTATCGTTGGCACCAATCACCGCACTGCGCAGATTTGCGACCTGGACGTGCAGGTCGTTCAACACGTGTTGAGTCCAGTTTCGCTGGGCTCGCAGGTAGATTTCCTCGGCCCCTTTGCGATCCTCGATGCGTAATTCGCTGTAACCGCCGCCACCGGGACTGCTTTGGCTACGGAAAATGCTGCGGGTTTTGTCGGCAGGCAGATTCAGTGGTATCGAGTTGGCGCCATTGGGCACGCAGCCCATGACCATCGGCTTATCGACGTCGGCATCGAGGAACCCCACCAACACTTCCATGCCGACCCGAGGAATCAGTGCGATGCCGTAGCCCTCATGCGCCCAGCCGGTGGCGACGCGCAGCCAGCAACTGGAGTGTTCATTGCGCTTTGCGTCACGATCCCAGGCGAGCTGAACCTTGACGCGGCCGTACTCGTCACAGTGGATTTCACTGTCGGTCGGGCCAGTGACTACGGCGGTCTGGTAGCCGGTGAAAGTGGGTTTCCCGATCAGGGGTGGGCGAAACGAAACATCCCACGGTGTCGCCAGGAAAGTATTGCTATAGCCTTGGAAATCTTCCGGGTTGCTGCCGGCCATCTCTTCCAGCACTTGCGGCTGACGGCCATGGTGTTCGATTTGGGTGATCAGCCACAGGTCATTCCAGGCCTGGCGTGGGTGTTCCGACAACACCAGGAAGTGGCCTGCCACCAAAGCGGGCTCATCGCTGCGACCTTCAGCCTGACGGTAGTCTGCGTTGTGGCGCTCCAGTGTTCGTTGAGCCAGCGCCCTGCCAGATTCGCGATCCGTGAACTGGCCAGGAAAGTGATAATCCTCAAGCGTCGGCAGTTGCCCGTTGTCGCTTCGGCTTTCAAGTTGCAGCCCGGGTTTGTGGAAGTCGTAGTCGCGACGGGCTACCGAAGTGGTGCGGGTTTCCAGCCGCACGTTGAAGCGATTGATCGCAGGCGCGTCGGCCGCCATTCCCGTGTCAGGCGAGAAAAGTGTCGGTTTGTCGATCAGGGGGAAAACCGTCTGGTCATCACCAAACACCAGCAAATGCCCGTCAGGGCTGTGCTGAAAGTGGTAGTGAATGCCGATCTCGGCACACAAGCGCTGGATGAACGCCAGGTCGCTTTCCGCGTATTGCACGCAGTACTCGCGATCGGGGTAATCGCTGCCGAGCTGAAAGGCGAACGCATCGCGCTGGATGCCATGATCCTCAAGGATTTGCGCAATGATCAGCGGCACGCTTTTGTGCTGGAAAATCCGCTGATTGATGCGCTGGTCGAGGTAGGTCAAACGCGGGACCAGGCTGACTTGATAGCGCGTCAGACGCTTACCGGAATCGCCCTGGCCAACCCGAAAAATCTGACCGTGAATACCGCTGCCTTGTGTATCGAGACTCAGAAACGCCTGACGATGCAGAAGGCTTTCGAGCTCGATGTCCGGCCGTTCACTGACCAGTTCCAGATCAAAGCGGTAAGGCTGGCTGATGGCTTCCTTGCCGGTGAACTCAAGCACCTTGAGGTCATGCTGGTCACCGTCGACGGTCAGCGTAAAGCGCGGTTGATTAGCAAGAGCGAACATCCGATGTGTCTCTGCAGAGTGAAGGCGGGCGATTCTGCATGAGCGGCAAGGGGTGTTGACGAAGGGACAGGAAACTCAGATTTGTCGTGCTTTTTTAAAGAATTTTCCTTCAAAAATCGGGATGTTTGGCTACAGACATTCCTTTCAAAACCACCACTGCCCTCCTGTGGGAGCGAGCCTGCTCGCGATGGTGTGTCAGTCGAAACC
>NZ_JAGYFZ010000154.1:0-9806 GCF_019946675.1 Pseudomonas sp. BF-B-15 | reverse complement strand
GGCGGCGGGCCCACGGAGCAGGACCGGAGCGAGGGCATGCCGAGCCTAGGCGAGGCACCGAACGAAAGGGGCAAGAGCCCTTGGTTACTTGGGGCTCTTCCAAGTGACTCGCCGTAAGGGCGAAACCCATAGCCGCCATCACCGCAGAAACGGATATGCACCCCATCCAACACCGCCCCCCCAGCTCGCGTGCTTCGTGAAGTTCACTAAAACACAGCGATTAAAAAAGGCGCGAACCTCACGGAACGCGCCTTTTTCGTTGCAGCGATGTATCAGCTGGCCAGTGCCTTCGACGCCAGCCAGAACAGGCCGGCCGACAGGCCCACGGTTGCCGGCAGGGTCAGGACCCAGGCCAGCAGGATGGTTTTGACGGTGCCACCTTGCAGGCCGCTTTTGTTGGCGACCATAGTGCCGGCCACGCCCGAAGACAGAACGTGGGTGGTGGACACCGGCAGGCTGAAGATGTTGGCCATGCCGATCAGGCTCGCCGTCGTGATCTGCGCCGACATGCCCTGGGAGTAAGTCATGCCTTGCTTGCCGATCTTCTCGCCGATGGTCAGTACCACGCGTTTCCAGCCAACCATGGTACCGAGGCCCAGAGCCAGTGCGACCGCCAGGATTACCCAGAACGGAGCGTATTCGGTGGTGGTTGTCAGGTCTTTGCGCAGCTTGTCCAGGTCAGCCTTTTCACGGGCCGCGAGGCTTGGCAGTTTGCTGACTTTCTTGGCCGTGTCGTCCAGGCAGAGCAGGTAGCGACGCACTTCGATGCGGCTTTCCGCCGACAACGAGTGGTAATCGGCCACACCTTTAAGGGTGTCGAGCAGGGCGGAAATGGTCGGTTCGGTCTGTTTCGGGTTGCAACGGAATTTCTCCGGCAGATCGCCTTCCACGCTTTTGCCCAGTGCCAGGAACTCGCCCAGCGTATCGGCATTGCGTTTGTAGAACTGGCTCAGGTGCAGGGTCGCATCGCGAGTCCGTTCGATCTGGTACGTGGTGCTGCCCAGGTCGAGCACGAACTGCGCCGGCACGATACCGATCAGCACCAGCATGATCAGGCCGATACCTTTCTGACCATCGTTGGAACCGTGCACGAAGCTCACGGCCATGGCCGAGATCACCAGCACCAGGCGGTTCCAGAAAGGTGGATGCTTCTTGTCGTCGATCTTGCGGCGCTGTTCCGGCGTCTTGTGCATCTTCGACAGCGGACGCCACCATTTAAGGCCGATCAGAATCAGCGCGGCGACCAGGAAGCCGGCCATTGGCGAGAACACCAGGGAGGCACCGATATCGATCGCCTTCTGCCAGTTCACGCCATCGGCCAACGGAATGTCGTTGATCAGGGCGTTGGCCAGGCCGACCCCGAGGATCGAACCGATCAGCGTGTGGGAGCTGGAGGCCGGGATACCGAAGTACCAGGTGCCCAGGTTCCAGGTGATGGCGGCGGCGAGCAACGAGAACACCATGGCCAGCCCGTGACCGGTGTTCACATTGATCAGCAGTTCTACCGGCAGCAGGTGGACGATGGCATACGCCACGCCGACACCGCCCAGCAGCACGCCAAGAAAGTTGAACACACCGGAAAAGAACACGGCCAGATGAGGCGGCATGGCTTTGGTGTAGATAACAGTGGCCACCGCGTTTGCAGTGTCATGAAAGCCGTTGATGAACTCGAAGGCGAGGACAAAGGCGAGGGCGAGCAAGAGGCTCACAAGCACCCAAGCATCCAGTCCGCTGAATAAATCGATCATGAAGGTTTTCTGACCCGGTCATAAGGGGGCGCGATTATGCCAGAAAAGACTGCTAATCGATGCACTAGCTGCTCATCGGTAACATTCTTCAACGAATTAGTTTGCGGAAATAGCCCAGGCGCCGGGTTTTTACCGGGTTTTGCAAGTCGTTGAATTTCTTTGGAAAGCCCGCAGGCACAAGGGTTTCTCTCCTGTAGGCGAGAGGCTTGAACGCTTGTGTGAAATATCTGAGAAGAGGGCCAGACATGAGCCATTTGCCTCATCAGATGGATGAGGAGGCCGCTGCCCGCTCGTAGCGGGCGCGAATGGCAACATCATTGCTTCCCGCTTTTAACGGGGGCAGGCGCGGGCCCTTGAAAGGAATCAGGCCGGGGCAATCATGGCTCTTCGGCTTTGAGTTCCTTTTCCATCTTCTGCAATTCCTGGGAAAAAGCCTGGTCCTGAACGGTGGCGCGTTTACGCCAGGGTTTGCGTTCCGGTTCGGGCTGAGCGGCGTAGGTGGTGACTTCCCCGCCGTAAACTTCCTTGTAACGTTGTTCCTGGCGCTCAAGTTCCGCGCGCAGTTCGTCTTTCGTCACAGTGCTACCTGTATGGGTTGAGATTAATTCTGGTAAATCGCGCTGCAGCAAATGCATTGACCACGCTCGCCGAAAGGACAATGCCCGCAAAGGCATCGTTTTACGACACGGCAATCAATACTTCCATGTTGCAGGCGGCCACGGCACCAGAGCAAAACGGCTGACGTAGCATCAGATTCCTGTTTCAGCGAGCGCGCTGGCGGAGCATATGAAATGAACGACAGGCACTTGCTGCGGGCAGCCGCGATGGAACATCGTGCTGCCGGGTGACGCAATCGGCAAGTAAAAACCGAGGGGTCACTGAGTTGCATTATAGCGGTCGATTTGCAGAACACTATCGCCAACGAGTTAAAAATGAATGGCAATGTGTGATTGTTTTGTTACTTGAAAGTTTTGTGGTCACTTAGCAGTGATGTCTTTCTGGCGTCATTAAGCCGAACAAGTTAAAGCTTATATGGGGGGCTTTAACGGCGGGTTCAAGCAAAGGTAAAACATGTATTAGGGAACGAGCCGAAACCTGCACAGCGACTGTCGCGTCCATAGGGCTGATTGCGATTATCGGTCGCCCGTTCGATAATCGCCCGATCTTGGCTGCCTGTGGCTTGTGTGCCGAACCCGGGGCCGCATGTAATAGCCTTCGCCGATCCGTGTGGGAAAAGGACCTGATATGAACGAGCAAATGCGCAATTCCTTCGCTTCAGTAGCGCCGCCGATAGTCGCGTCGCCCGCCAAGCGGATCCAGGCCCTGACCGGCGACCCGGATTTCATGACGTCCCTGGCCCGTGGCCTGGCCGTGGTGCAAGCGTTCCAGGAGCGCAAACGGCATTTGACCATCGCCCAGATCAGTCACCGCACGGAAATTCCCCGCGCCGCTGTGCGACGTTGCCTGCACACCCTGATCAAACTCGGCTACGCCACCACCGACGGTCGCACCTATTCGCTGCTGCCCAAAGTGCTGACCCTCGGCCATGCCTATCTGTCCTCGACCCCGTTGGCGGTGTCGGCCCAGCCTTACCTCGACCGTATGAGCGAGCAACTTCATGAGGCCTGCAACATGGCCACGCTGGAAGGCGACGACATTTTGTACATCGCCCGCTCGGCGACCACTCAGCGTCTGATCTCGGTGGACCTGTCGGTGGGCGGACGCCTGCCCGCCTATTGCACCTCCATGGGCAGGATTCTTCTCGCGGCACTGGACGACACGTCGCTGCGCGAATACCTCGACCATGCCGACCTGCAAGCCAAGACCAGTCGCACTCTGCATACCCCCGAAGCGTTGCTCGAGTGCCTGCAGGAAGTACGGCAACAAGGCTGGTGCATCGTCGATCAGGAACTGGAACAAGGCCTGCGCTCAATTGCCGTTCCGGTGTACGACGCTTCCGGGCAAGTGGTGGCGGCGCTCAACGTCAGCACGCACGCCGGCCGGGTCAGCCGCAACGAGCTGGAGCAACGGTTCCTGCCGGGTCTGCTGGCGGCCAGCCGCAACCTCAGCGCCCAGCTGTTTGCCTAAGCTGTTCGGTAATCGCCCAGACTCGCGTTTAACGAATTGACGCACTTTCCCCAGGATCACTAATGTCGCGGCAGCGCCAGCCTAGGCTGGCACCTGTCCGACTGCGTTCTTGCGTGGAATAAAAATAATGAACCAGCCTCAGTCTGCTGTAGGAAACTGCCTCGACGTGCAGTCCTTCATCAATGCTCAACCCATTTCGCGCTACCAGTGGCGAGTGGTGATCCTGTGTTTCCTGATTGTCTTCCTCGATGGCCTCGACACCGCCGCGATGGGTTTCATCGCGCCGGCACTGTCCCAGGACTGGGGCATCGATCGCGCCAGCCTCGGCCCGGTGATGAGTGCGGCGTTGATCGGCATGGTCTTCGGCGCACTGGGTTCCGGCCCGTTGGCTGACCGCTTCGGGCGAAAAGTCGTACTGGTGGGCGCCGTGTTGTTGTTTGGCGCCTTCAGCCTGGCGTCGGCTTACAGCACCAATGTCGATCAATTGCTGGTGCTGCGCTTCCTGACCGGCCTGGGCCTGGGCGCCGGCATGCCGAACGCCACGACGTTGCTGTCGGAATACACCCCGGAGCGCAAAAAATCCCTGCTGGTGACCAGCATGTTCTGCGGCTTCAACCTCGGCATGGCCGGTGGCGGGTTTATTTCGGCCAAGCTGATTCCGGCGTTCGGCTGGCACAGCCTGTTGCTGATCGGCGGAATTCTGCCGCTGATCCTCACCGTCGTTTTGCTGCTCTGGCTGCCGGAATCGGCGCGTTACCTGGTTGTGCGCAATCGCGGCACCGACAAGGTACGCAAGGCGCTGGCGCCGATCGATCCGAGCGTTGTCGCTCAGGCATCGAGCTTCAGTGTGCCGGAACAGAAAACCGTGAAGGCGCGCAACGTGTTTGCGGTGATCTTCTCCGGCACTTACAGCACCGGCACCTTGTTGTTGTGGCTGACCTACTTCATGGGCCTGGTGATCGTTTACCTGCTGACCAGTTGGCTGCCGACGCTGATGCGTGACAGTGGCGCGAGCATGGAGCAAGCGGCGTTTATCGGCGCGCTGTTCCAGTTCGGCGGCGTGTTGAGCGCCGTGGGCGTGGGCTGGGCGATGGACCGGTTCAATCCGCACAAAGTCATCGGCACTTTCTACTTGCTGGCCGGGGTGTTTGCCTACGCGGTAGGGCAGAGCCTGGGCAACATCACGCTGTTGGCAACCCTGGTGCTGGTGGCGGGGATGTGTGTCAACGGCGCGCAATCGGCGATGCCTTCTTTGGCGGCGCGGTTTTATCCGACTCAAGGGCGGGCGACGGGCGTGTCGTGGATGCTCGGGATTGGTCGCTTTGGCGCGATCCTCGGGGCGTGGATGGGCGCGACGTTGCTGGGTTTGGGCTGGAACTTTGAACAAGTGCTGACGGCGCTGGTGATTCCGGCGGCGTTGGCGACTACGGCGGTGGTGATCAAGGGCATGGTCAGCCATGCGGATGCGACCTGAGTCCGGGTTTCAGAATCTTCAGTGGGTTTGATGGCCTCTTCGCGGGCAAGCCTCGCTCCTACAAGGGATCAACGAACCTGTAGGAGCGAGGCTTGCCCGCGAAGCTTTTTGGGATCGGTAGCCAAACAACAATCTGTTCGATAAACGAACACTCAGTCGATTATCGGATTGTTTGGCGTTTTTATGGGGCTTACTCTCTAGTCATTCCGGCGCGCGCATCGCGCCTTTTTCTACCACTGTCGGTTCATAACAAAACGGGAGCCTGCCCCATGGCTGAAATCCTTTCGCTGCACGACGCGGTGAAGCAATTCGTTAACGACGGCGATACCGTTGCGCTCGAAGGCTTCACTCACCTGATCCCTACGGCGGCAGGTCATGAAATCATTCGTCAGGGCAAGAAAGATCTGACGCTGGTACGGATGACGCCTGACCTGATCTACGACCAGTTGATCGGCGCCGGTTGTGCTCGCAAGCTGATTTTCTCCTGGGGCGGCAACCCGGGCGTGGGTTCGCTGCACCGTCTGCGTGATGCGGTCGAGAAGCAGTGGCCGCACCCGCTGGAAATCGAAGAACACAGCCACGCCGACCTGGCGAACGCCTACGTCGCTGGTGCCTCCGGCCTGCCGTTCGCGGTGCTGCGTGCCTACGCCGGTTCCGACCTGCCGAAGGTCAACCCGCTGATCAAATCCGTTACCTGCCCGTTCACCGGCGAAGTGTTGGCCGCCGTGCCTTCGGTGCGCCCGGACATCACCGTGATCCACGCGCAGAAAGCCGACCGTAAAGGCAACGTGCTGCTCTGGGGCATCCTCGGTGTGCAAAAAGAAGCCGCACTGGCCGCCAAGCGTTGCATCGTCACCGTCGAAGAAATCGTCGACGACCTCAACGCACCGATGAACTCCTGCGTGCTGCCGACCTGGGCGTTGAGCGCTGTCTGCCATGTTCCCGGCGGTGCGCATCCGTCTTACGCCCACGGCTACAACGAGCGTGACAACCGTTTCTATCAGGCCTGGGACCCGATTGCCCGCGACCGTGAAACCTTCACCGCGTGGATCAACGAGTACATCCATGGCTGCGCTGACTTCAGCGAGTTCCAGGCCAAGCTGGCCGCTGCTTCGGAGGCGAAGTAATGACTTACACCACCAATGAAATGATGACCGTTGCCGCCGCTCGCCGACTGAAGAATGGTTCGGTGTGCTTCGTTGGCATCGGCCTGCCGTCGAAAGCGGCCAACCTGGCGCGGCTGACGTCCTCGCCCGACGTAGTCCTGATCTATGAATCGGGTCCGATCGGTGCCAAGCCGAGTGTATTGCCGCTGTCGATTGGTGACGGTGAACTGGCGGAAACCGCTGACACCGTCGTCCCGACCGGTGAGATTTTTCGCTACTGGTTGCAGGGCGGGCGCATCGACGTCGGTTTTCTCGGCGCCGCGCAAGTCGACCGCTTCGGCAACATCAACACCACGGTAGTCGGCGATTATCACGCACCGAAAGTCCGTCTGCCGGGCGCCGGTGGCGCGCCGGAAATCGCCGGTTCGGCCAAAAGCGTGTTGATCATCCTTAAACAGTCGTCGCGTTCCTTCGTCGACAAGCTCGACTTCATCACTTCGGTCGGCCATGGCGAGGGCGGCGATTCGCGCAAGCGTCTGGGTCTGCCGGGCGCCGGTCCGGTCGGCATCATTACCGACCTGTGCATCATGGAACCGGAAGCGGGCACCCATGAATTCGTGGTCACGGCGTTGCACCCTGGCGTGACCCGCGAGCAAGTGGTTGCGGCCACCGGTTGGGCGATTCGTTTCGCCGACACTGTTGAACACACCGCCGAGCCGACCGAGGTTGAACTCAAGGCGCTCAGGGATCTGGAAGCCCGCACCGCCGCCGCCCACGGCCAAGCACCCGGAGAAGCGTGATGCGTGACGTTTATATCTGCGACGCGATTCGCACCCCCATCGGCCGTTTCGGCGGTGGCCTGTCGGCGGTTCGCGCCGACGACCTGGCCGCTGTGCCGATCAAGGCATTGATGGAGCGCAACCCGTCGGTGGACTGGAACGCCGTGGACGAGGTGTTCCTCGGCTGCGCCAACCAGGCCGGTGAAGACAATCGCAACGTGGCGCGCATGGCGCTGCTGTTGGCGGGCCTGCCGGAAACCATTCCGGGCGTGACCCTCAATCGCCTCTGCGCTTCGGGCATGGATGCCATCGGTACCGCGTTCCGCGCCATCGCCAGCGGTGAAATGGAACTGGCGATTGCCGGCGGCGTCGAGTCGATGTCCCGCGCACCGTTCGTTATGGGCAAGGCCGATGCGGCGTTCTCGCGCAACATGAAGCTGGAAGACACCACCATCGGCTGGCGTTTCATCAACCCGTTGATGAAAGCGCAATACGGTGTCGATGCGATGCCGCAGACCGCCGACAACGTGGCGGACGATTACGAAGTGTCCCGCGAGGATCAGGACGCGTTCGCCCTGCGCAGTCAGCAGCGGACTGCCGCCGCGCAAGCTGCAGGATTTTTCGCGGAAGAAATCATTGAAGTGCGGATTGCCCACAAGAAGGGTGAAACCGTCGTCAGCCAGGACGAACATCCTCGCGCTGATACCACGCTGGAAACCTTGGCCAAACTGAAACCGGTCAACGGTCCCGACAAAACCGTCACCGCCGGCAATGCGTCGGGTGTGAACGACGGCGCGGCGGCACTGATTCTGGCTTCGGCCGAAGCGGTGAAGAAACACGGTTTGACCGCTCGCGCCAAAGTGCTGGGCATGTCCAGCGCCGGTGTCGCACCGCGTGTCATGGGCATCGGCCCGGTGCCGGCAGTGCGCAAACTGACCGAACGCCTCGGCCTGGCGGTCAGCGATTTCGATGTGATCGAACTCAACGAAGCCTTCGCCAGCCAAGGCTTGGCGGTGTTGCGTGAACTGGGCCTGGCGGACGACGCGGCGCAGGTCAACCCGAACGGTGGCGCCATTGCCTTGGGCCATCCGTTGGGCATGAGCGGTGCGCGCCTGGTGTTGACGGCGTTGCATCAGCTGGAAAAAACCGGTGGCAAGAAAGGTCTGGCGACCATGTGCGTCGGCGTTGGCCAGGGTCTGGCCTTGGCCATCGAACGGGTCTGACCCACAGCAGTGACAATAAGAACTGAGGAAAGCGAAATGACTGACAAGCCTGGTTACCGTCGCCCGCAGGAAGGCACCCAGCCGGAGTACCTGCACCCGACGTATCAATCCACCAACCGTCGCTCACCGTCGAAGCCGTTGGTGTTTTTGCCTCATTCGTTGTCGGAAATTACCGGTCCGACCATCGGCGCCGAACGCGTCAACGAGAAGGACAATGACCTGACGGCCCAGCACAAGGGCGAGCCGCTGGGCGAGCGCATCATCATTCACGGCCGCGTGCTGGATGAAAACGGTCTGCCGGTGCCGGGGATTCTGGTGGAGATCTGGCAGGCCAACGCCGCCGGTCGCTACAACCATGCCCGTGACCTGCACGACGCGCCGCTGGACCCGAACTTCACCGGCACCGGCCGCACCGTGACCGACGCCGATGGCTGGTATCAATTCCAGACCATCAAGCCCGGCGCTTATCCGTGGGGCAACCACCACAATGCCTGGCGTCCGGCGCACATCCATTTTTCGCTGTTCGGGCCGAGCATCCTGACGCGCCTCGTCACGCAGATGTATTTTCCCGGCGACCCGTTGCTGGCGTACGACCCGATCTACAACTGCGTGCCCGATACCAGCGCCAAAGAGCGCTTGATCGCCAGTTTCGACCTGGAAAAAACCATCCCTTCCTATGCCCTCGGTTACCGCTGGGACATCGTCTTGCGGGGCCGCGACGCCACGCCGATGGAGAAATAAGATGACGCTGACTGCGACCACGTCCCACACCGTCGGGCCGTATTACCACATCGGCCTGACCTGGCTGAACCGCGAAAACCTGACCGTCGAACAAACCCTGGGCGAGCGCGTGGCGATCACCGGGCAAGTCATCGACGGCAACGGTGACATCGTCAACGACGCGATGCTGGAAGTCTGGCAGGCCAACGCCGCCGGCAAGTACGACCATCCCGAAGACGATCAGGCCAAACCGCTGGACCCGAACTTCGAAGGCTTTGGCCGGATCCCGGTGGATGCCGAAGGGCGCTTCCGCTTCACCACGATCAAACCGGGCACAGTGGAAGGCCTGAAAGGTTCGACCCAGGCGCCACACCTGGTGGTGCTGGTGTTTGCTCGCGGGCTGGTGAAGCACTTGCTGACGCGGATTTACTTTGATGGCGAGCCGGCCAACGTCGCCGACCCGCTGTTGGAGTGCGTGCCGGCCGAGCGTCGCAATACCTTGCTGGCGAAGCAGGATGCGACCGGTGTTTATCAGTGGAATGTGATTCTGCAAGGCACGGATGCGGAGACGGTGTTCTTCGATTATTGAGTGAACACCACAACCTTGTAGGAGCCGGCTTGCTGGCGATTGCGGTGCGTCAGTCAAATCAATGTTGCAGATATGCCGC
>NZ_JAGYFZ010000153.1:0-10194 GCF_019946675.1 Pseudomonas sp. BF-B-15 | reverse complement strand
CCTCATCACCCCGCCCCACTCCCACCTGACCAGACGACAGGTTGATCATGGTCAATACTCAATGGGTTGAATGCCTGTCGAATGACCCTGACGCTCGTTTACCCACGGGAGGTTTGTCATGTCTGAGCAATCACGTTTCATGCTGGTCGCCTCACCCCTGATGGAACACAGCCCCGCCTTCGACAGGGCCGCAGCGCTGGCCAAGGCCGAAGACGCGGCGCTGCACATCGTTGCGTTCGATTATCTGGAGGGCCTGGCGACCGCCAGTCTGGTCAATGAAAAGGCCCTGGAGCAGATGCGCCTGGGCTATGTCGATCGACACCGTCAATGGCTTGAGGACCAGGCGCGGCCCTTGCGCAAGATCGGGGTGCACGTCACCACCGAAGTGACGTGGGTCGAACGGCCACTGGAGGAAATCCTGATTCACCTGAAAGAGCAGCCGATGGACGTGCTGATCAAGGCGCTGGAGCCACATTCGATGCTCTCAAGGCTGATGTTCACGCCACTCGACGTGCATTTGCTGCGGGAATGCCCGGTGCCGCTGCACTTCGTCAGCCATGCCGCGCATGCCTTGCCGCGCAAGATCGTCGCGGCGGTCGACCCGTTCCATCGTGATGATCACTACAAAAGCTTCAACGACCGCATTCTTCACGAAGCGGCAAAACTGGCCAGCGCCTGTAATGCCGAGCTGGACGTGGTCTACGCCTATGACTTGTCATCGATCAGCGCCGATGAATTCGGCTTCGACAACGGTTCGGCGTTTTTCTCGTCGGGCAAAGCCAGGACCCTGTTCGACTACCAGGAAGCCGCCTTCAACGAACTGGCCGAACGCAACGGCATCGCGCCGCAGCAACGACACATGATCATGGGCAACCCGGTAAAGGTCCTGACCCGCTACGCCGATGCCTGCGACATCGACGTGATCGTCATGGGCCGCATCGGCCATCGCGGCCTGGGCAGGCTGATCGGCAGCACGGTGGAGCACCTGCTGTACAAAATGCCGTGCAGCGTCTGGGTGGTGTACAGCGAACGGTTGGATGAGTAATCCGGCACGCCGCAAAACCGGAAACTCGCCACGCCCCCTGTAGGAGCTGGCTTGCCAGCGATGGCGGTCTGCCAGTTAACACGATGGTAACTGGACGGACGCTATCGCTGGCAAGCCAGCTCCTACAGGGGGCGTGGCGTTTTTCAGCGTCGGGTGATCACCACTTCAAGGTATTCACTCGGCACCACCAGCGATTTTTCACCCGTGCGGTTCAAGCGGTTGATCAGCTCGGCCAGGTCACCTTCAAGGGCCTGGGCGCCTTCGGGGGGCAGCGCCGCGAACGCCTTGTGGACCGGGCCATACCAGGTGCGGAACGTGTCGATGAAATGCGCGGCCGAACGGTAGCGGAAATTGAAGAACCGCCGTGTCACCTGAAGCAGAAACTCGCGCTCATCAAAATGCTTATGCAGCCAGGCCTCGGAACCCCAGTTCGACGGTGGTTGTGCCCCCGGCGGAGGTGGCATGTGCCGGCCCAGGGTCTTGAACATCTGGCCGACGAAACCTTCAGGCGTCCAGTTGGCGAGGCCGATCCGGCCGCCCGGACGACAGACCCGCGCGAGCTCGGCGGCAGCCTTGGACTGGTCCGGTGCGAACATCACGCCGAAGGTCGACAGCACGGCATCGAAACTGCCGTCCTCGAACGGCAGCGCCTCGGCATCCGCCACTTGAAAGGTCACCTCCAGGCGCTCTGCCCGGGCCCGGTCTTCGCCGCGCTCCAGCAGCGCGGCGACGTAGTCGGTGGACGTGACGCGGGCACCCCGGCGCGCGGCCGCCAATGTCGCGTTGCCGTTGCCGGCGGCGACGTCCAGCACACGCTCGTCGCAAAGCAGGTCGCAGGCTTCGGCGAGCTGCTCGCCGACAATCTGCAAGGTGGTGCCGATCACGGCATAGTCGCCACTGGCCCAGGCGGCCATCTGACGGTTTTTCAAGGCAGTGAGATCAATGGGAGTACTCATCAAATCGCTCCGTTACGAGTTCAAACGCCCCTGGCTTATTCCGCCGTGGTGGGGTCGATGACGGTCATGACCCGGGAAATGCGGTTGGCCGGGAAACCACTCAGCCTGGCATGCTCCCGGATCAACTCTTCGTTGGGCGAGAGGTACACGCAGTAGAGCTTGTCACCGGTGACATAACTCTGCTGCCACTGCACCTCCGGCAAGTCGCGCAACGCTCGGCAGGACTTTTGCGAAGCCGCTTTCAAATCCCTTTCTGACAGTGTTCCAGCACCCGGAATCTCGCGTTCAATGATGAACTTCGGCATGGCAACCTCTCATTTTTGTTATTGATGACAGGGTCGGCAGACCCTGTGCCAACTATCGCGCCGCTGACCATCGGCGTCCTGCCCGATCGTCGGCCAACCTTGCCCGATCGTCCGGAGGTTTCGCGTTGTGCCGCGACAGGCTCACAATCAAAAGCTGCCCGCCCACAGGGGAACACCACCATGGACGCCCTGTCCCAGACCCTGCGCGTCGTCCGCCTGGTCGGCGCGATTTTCATCAACGCCAGGTTCACTGCCCCCTGGTGTTATCAGTCACCGAGCGCGGACACCGCCGCACCGTTTCTCGAGCCCGGCGCCGAACGTGTGGTGATCTTTCACTTGATCACCGAAGGCGAGTGCTATGTCGAACTCGGTGATGATCCTCCCCAATTGCTGACGGCTGGCGATGTGGTGGTGTTTCCGCAGGGCGATGCCCATCGCATGTGCTCCAAACCCGGTCTCGCGCCGGCCAGCGGTGCACGGCTGGACGTCGTGCTCGCGCGCCGCCCACGGCAGCTGAGTTATGGCGGTGGTGGCGCGGTCACGCGCCTGGTGTGCGGTTATCTGGCGTGCGATACGCGGCTGGCGGGCATGTTGTTGACGGGGTTGCCGGCCGTGGTAAAGGTCAATGTGCGCGGCTCGAACGCCGGGATCTGGCTGGAATCTTCGGTGCGTTATGCGCTGGCCGAAGCGCGCTCGCCAAGGCCCGGTGGTGAAGGCGTACTGGCCAAGCTGGCCGAGGTGTTGTTCATCGAAGTGCTGCGTTTGTACATGCACGAACAGGGCGAAGGCCGGACCGGTTGGCTGGCGGGTGTGGGCGACCGGATCGTCGGCGCCGCCCTCAACGCGCTGCACAAAAAACCCTGTCATGCCTGGACACTGGATGAACTGGCGCGCACCGCCGGCACCTCAAGATCGGTATTGGCGGAACGCTTTCAGCAACTGGTGGGAATTTCGCCGATGCAGTACCTGACGCAATGGCGCATGTTGCTGGCGGCCAACCTGTTACGCAGCAGTAACAGCTCATTGATGCGCATCGCCGAAGAGGTCGGTTACCAGACCGACACGGCGTTCAGTCGGGCGTTTCGGCGGGAGTTCGGCGCACCGCCCGCAGCGTGGCGTCGAGGGCAGGAAAAACGAACAATGGCCCACGGCGCGGAGCCTGTGAGCCATTGAGTTGACGGGTTACGCAGCGGGTGCTTTCGCTTCTTCCAGCAACTGCTGGATCACCTTCTCCTGCGTGTCGTAGCTGCCTTCACCAAAGTGGGTGTAACGCACCTGCCCCTTGGCGTCGATCAGGTAGTGAGCCGGCCAGTACTGGTTATCGAAGTTACGCCAGATCGCGTAGTTGTTGTCGATGGCCACCGGGTAGGTGATGCCGAGCTTTTTCACCTGATCCTTGACGTTGGAAATGATGCGTTCGAAGCCGTATTCCGGGGTGTGGACGCCGATCACCACCAGGCCATCCTTCTCGTATTTCTTCGCCCAGTCCTTCACATAAGGCAGGGTGTGCTGGCAGTTGATGCAGTCATAGGTCCAGAAGTCCACCAGCACCACTTTGCCTTTGAGCGAGTCATTGGTAAGTGCTGGCGAGTTGATCCATTCGACGGCGCCGGACAACGACGGCATCGGACCCTGGGCATTGTCCAGGCTTGTATCGGCCTTGACCTTGCTGACCAGGTAATCGACCACTTTCGGTACGCTTTCCAGCACGCCTTTCTCGATACTGCTGACGCCCTCGGAAGAAGTGCCGGCCAGCAGGGTCTTGTCGGCGCCGGTGGAAATCACCACCGCAGCCGCCAGTACCGCAAACCCGGTACCGCGTCGCAACCAGCCGGTCACTGGAATCGACGCTTTCAAGCGATTGACCAGGCCGCGACCGGCGAAGATCAAGGTGCCCAGGGACAACGCGCTGCCCAGGCCGTACGCCACCAGCAACAGACTGGTTTGCGCGTTGGCGCCTTGCAGCATGGCGCCGGTGAGGATCACGCCGAGGATCGGCCCGGCGCACGGCGCCCAGAGCAGACCGGTGGCGACACCGATCATCACCGAACCCAACGGGCCGGACATTTTGCGGGTGTCGGGGTCGAGGCGATTGCCCAACAGCACGAACGGGCGTGCCAGCCAGCCGCCGACCCGTGCCGAAATCAGCGACAGGGCAAACAGCGCCATCACAATCAGGGCCACGTGACGACCGGTGTTGTTGGCTTGCACCACCCATTCACTGCTGACCACGGCCAGGCTGGAGATCAGGGCGAAGGTCAGGACCATGCCGCCGAGGGTGAGCAGGATCGAGGAGCGAGTGCGGTCGACCCCGGCGAACAGGAACGGCACGACCGGGAGGATGCAGGGACTGAGGACGGTCAAAATGCCGCCCAGGAAAGCGATGAGAAACATGGGGATCACCTAATGCATTAGAGGGTGGCAACGAGTCCCCTGTAGGAGCCGGCTTGCTGGCGATGGCGATTTGTCAGTCACATCAATGTCGAATGTGCTGCCGTCATCGTCGGAACGCCGCCCGCAGCAAGCCGGCTCCTACAGTGGGATTGCGTGGCTTCAGGCCGTTTGTTCATCCAGCAATTGGCCTTGTGGCGTGCGGCTGCCACCGTTCTCGGCAACCATCTGCCCTTGCGGCGTACGGCTCGAACCGTCCTGTACCAGCAAATCATTGGCGCCCTGCTCGTTCACCGGGGTCAGCTGGAAGCAGGTGCTGCTACCGCAAGTGCTTTGTTCAACGGCGGCGTTGGCGTGAGCGGCGGCGCCGGCAAGGGCGAAGGCAGCGGCGGTCAAAAAGCGGGTTACGTTGTTCATGGCGTTCTTCCTGTATCAAAGGGGATTGGCAATCGGTCAGCGAAGGACTCAGTTGTCTTCGTTGCAGTCAGCAATTTTTCGGTAGTCCAGCACCTGGGTTTTGTTCTGGGAGTCCAGGTAAGTCAGCTGGGCATCGACAATCCCGCAGGCGTTGGTGGTGTCCTGTGTCAACGACACCACTTTCTTGATGTCCAGGTGTGTGCCGTAGCTGTAGGTCCTGGCGCTGACGTCGGCTTCGGCACGGGCCGACAGGGTGCAGATGTTCAGGGCGGCAAACAGGCAAGCGGCGTAGATGGCTTTGGTGTTCATGGTGGTGTCCTCAAGGCTTCAATGGGTAGGTCGTTCAATTGAGCCGAGGCGGTTGGGTTTGCCTCGATGGAATCTATTAGAAGGCCCTGAGGTATCTCGTCTGTGTCGAGAAGCGGCGCGTGTAAATCGGTACGTATCAAAGGGGCCTGCCGATACACAGCGATACAAAACCCCTGGATTCCGGGGTTTTTAAGTCCATGTGTATCCGCCGACACACCAGATACACTGCAATACAAAGGGTGGCGGGCGAGCGGGCAAAGGCTCGATAGACTGTGCGCATTCCCTATTTGAAGAGGCTTGGCCCCATGGAACACGTCGATCACATCCTCATCGTGGACGATGACCGCGAGATTCGAGAGCTGGTAGGCAACTACCTGAAGAAGAACGGCCTGCGCACCACCGTCGTGGCGGACGGCCGGCAGATGCGCGCGTTCCTGGAGACCACGCCGGTGGACTTGATCGTGCTCGACATCATGATGCCGGGCGACGATGGCCTGATGCTGTGCCGCGAGATCCGCGCCGGCAAACACAAGACCACCCCGGTGCTGATGCTCACTGCGCGCAACGATGAAACCGACCGTATCATCGGCCTGGAAATGGGCGCCGACGATTACCTGGTCAAGCCGTTCGCCGCCCGTGAACTGCTGGCGCGGATCAACGCGGTGCTGCGGCGCACGCGGATGCTGCCGCCCAACCTGGTGGTCACCGAAAGCGGTCGCCTGCTGGCCTTCGGTCGCTGGCGCCTGGACACCTCGGCCCGCCATCTGCTCGATGACGACGGCACCATGGTCGCGCTCAGCGGCGCGGAATATCGACTGCTGCGGGTGTTCCTTGATCATCCGCAACGGGTGCTCAACCGCGACCAGTTGCTGAACCTGACCCAGGGCCGCGATGCCGATCTGTTCGACCGTTCCATCGATTTGCTGGTCAGCCGCCTGCGTCAGCGCTTGCTCGACGACGCACGGGAACCGGCCTACATCAAAACCGTGCGCAGCGAAGGCTATGTGTTTTCGCTGCCGGTGGAAGTCCTTGGGGCGCCCGCATGAACCTTTCCCTGCGGTGGCCCCGCACCCTCGCCTCGCGCCTGTCGCTGATATTCCTGATCGGTCTGATTCTGGCGCAGGTGTTGTCTTTCGGTGCGCAGTACTACGAGCGCTACGAAAGCGCGAAAAACACCATGCTGGGCAATCTGGAAACCGACGTTTCAACGTCCATCGCCATCCTCGACCGCTTGCCGGCCGAAGAACGCATGAGTTGGCTGCAACAACTGGATCGCCGCAACTACCGCTATTTGCTGGATGAAGGTTCGCCCGGCACGGCGATGAGCGATACGCCTATCGCGATGACCTCGATCAAGGACGCCATCGGCAAGGATTACCCGATGACGGTTACGGACATTCCCGGTCCGGTCAAACACTTCCAGGTCCATCTGAAACTGGCCGATGGCAGCCCGGTCACCATCGACGTGCGTCCGTCGATGGTGCCGTTGTCGCCCTGGTTGCCGGTCGTCTTGCTCGGCCAACTGTTGCTGATGATTCTGTGCACCTGGCTGGCGGTGAGAATCGCCATCGGCCCCCTCACCCGCCTCGCACAGGCCGTCGAAACGCTGGACCCCAACACCCACCCGGTGCACCTGGACGAAACAGGCCCGACCGAAGTCGCCCACGCCGCCATGGCCTTCAACGCCATGCAGGCGCGCATCGCTGCCTATTTGAAAGAACGCATGCAATTGCTGGCGGCGATTTCCCACGACCTGCAAACCCCCATCACTCGGATGAAACTGCGCGCCGAGCTCATGGACGACTGCAACGAAAAAGACAAACTGTGGAACGACCTCGGCGAGATGGAGCACCTGGTGCGCGAAGGCGTGGCCTATGCCCGCAGCGTCCATGGCGCCACCGAAGAGAGCCGTCGCACCGATCTGGATTCGTTCCTCGACAGCCTGGTGTTCGACTATCAGGACATGGGCAAGGACGTTCAGCTCAGCGGAAAAAGTGACACCGTCATCGACACCCGGCCGCACGCCTTGCGCCGCGTGCTGGTGAACCTCACGGACAACGCACTCAAATTCGCCGGCGCGGCGCAACTGCAGGTGGAATCGAAACCTGGCGGCAGCTTGTCGGTGAAGGTGATGGACCGCGGCCCCGGGATTGCCGAAGAAGAACTCGCCCACGTGATGGAGCCGTTCTACCGCGTGGAGAATTCTCGCAACCGCAGCACCGGCGGCACCGGTCTCGGCCTGGCGATTGCCCAGCAACTGGCGCTGGCCCTCGGCGGGTCGTTGACGCTGAGCAACCGCGAAGGCGGCGGACTCTGCGCAGAGCTAAAGCTACCCACCCGCCCTTTGTAGGAGCGAGGCTTGCCCGCGAAGGCCTCGACACGGTTCTAGCTGAAAACCGTGTCATCGTTCTTCGCGGGCAAGCCTCGCTCCTACAGAACCTGAACCAAGGCTAAGGAAAGCCTTTATATTGTCGGGCGCAGTCGGTGATTCGCCGCTGTGCTGTACTCGGCAGTACCTCATCATTGATATGGACATTGCACATGGATGAAAACAGAAGACCCATCAAAACGCGTTCTGCGGGATGGGCCAAATACGTCACCGACCAGTTGGTGAAAAGGGACCTCTCCCCCAATCAGATCTCCGTGGCCAGCATCGCCTTCGCACTCGCTGGCATCGTCGCGCTCAATATCGACACGGGCGTCATCGGCTCGATCCTCTGCGCCCTCGGCATTCAGTTACGCCTGTTGTGCAACCTCTTCGACGGAATGGTCGCGATTGAGGGCGGCAAGAAATCCGACATCGGCAGCCTCTACAACGAATTCCCCGACCGGATTGCCGACAGCCTGCTGATTGTCGGCCTGGGCTACGCCATCGGCTACTCTGACCTTGGCTGGTTTGCCGCGCTGGCTGCGGCATTGACGGCTTACGTCAGGGTGTTTGGCGGCTCGATCGGTCTCAAGCAGAGCTTCATCGGCCCGATGGCCAAGCAACACCGAATGGCAGTCATGACGGTCGGGCTGCTGCTGAATGCCGTCGAAGCGAGCGTTTATGCCACTCACTACGTGCTGTTGATTGCGCTGGTCATCATCACCATCGGCTCCGCCGCGACCTGCGTCACGCGCACCCTGGCCATCTCGCGCGAACTGAAGGGGAATCCTCATGTGGATCAGTAACGCGCTGATTTCTGTTCTTCGATTCGTGATCGGCGTCACGGCCCGATGGGAAAGCCCGCCGGACCTGACACGCCAGCGTATCTATTTCGCCAATCACTCCAGCCATATGGACACCCTGGCAATCATCGCGGCCCTGCCACCGGAAGCCCGAGTGAACGTGAAACCGGTTGCGGCCGCTGACTACTGGGGAAAGAACAAATTCCTGTCATACATCTCGCAGAAAGGCCTGAATGCGGTGCTGATCGATCGCAACCCCGCGCCCGGCGTCAACGTACTGGAGCCGATTTTCGACGTGGTGCGCGCCGGCCATTCGATCATCATCTTTCCGGAAGGCACGCGCGGCAGCGAGGCGTTGCCCGGTCCTTTCAAATCGGGTCTGTTCCGCTTGGCCGAGACATTCCCTGAGGTTGACCTGGTGCCTATCTACCTGGAAAACCTGCATCGCTCCATGCCAAAAGGCAAACACGTCCCCCTGCCCATCATCTGCACAATCCGTATCGGCGATCCGCTGCAACGGATCAGTGGCGAGGAAAAACAGGTGTTTCTGGATCGGGCGCGTGACGCGATTGTGAGGTTGTCGGAATGAATCTTGATGAAAAGTTTTTGTGGTTCTTCGGCGCCATTGCCGCCCTGTTGGCGATCGCTTCGATCATCGGCCGGATACTGGCCAAGCGGGCGACGACAGAGGGCTCGGTCTCGACCATCGAAAACCTCAACCAGCGCGTAAATGCCTGGTGGGGGATGGTGATCATTTTCTTCGTGTCCTACCTGCTGGGCGGGAACGCGACGGTCATTCTGTTCGGCTTCATTTCCCTGTTCGCGCTCCGGGAATTCATCACCCTGACACCGACCCGGCCTGGCGACCATAACGCGCTGTTTTCGGCGTTTTTCATTCTGATCCCCTTGCAATACGTACTGATCGGCACCCACTGGTATTCGCTGTTCACGCTGTTGATTCCGGTGTACGCCTTCCTGCTGTTGCCGGCGATTGCGGTGCTGAGCCAGGACACCGACGCCTTCCTGGAACGGGCGGCCAAAATTCAGTGGGGGGTGATGATTTGCGTCTACTGCATCAGCCACGCGCCGGCGTTGTTGCTGCTGGACCTGGAAGGCTTCCAGGGCCAGAACGCGCTGTTGCTGTTCTATCTGGTGTTCGTCGTGCAGTTGAGTGACGTATTGCAGTACGTGTTCGGCAAGCTCTTCGGCAAGCACAAGGTTGCGCCGCTGGTGAGCCCGTCGAAAACCGTGGAAGGCCTGGTCGGCGGCGGTTTGTCGGCCACGCTGATTGGCGGCTGCATGTTCTGGATGACACCGTTCAGTTTCTGGCAGTCGCTGATGATGTCGTTCGTGATTGTGGTGATGGGTTTCCTGGGCGGCCTGGTGATGTCGGCGATCAAGCGCAGCCTCAGCGCCAAGGACTGGGGCACCATGATCAAGGGCCACGGCGGCATGCTCGACCGGATGGACTCGATCTGCTTCGCGGCACCGATCTTCTTTCACCTGACGCGGTACTTCTTCTCCGCCCAATAAAAACGCATCTCCACTGTAGGAGCCGGCTTGCCGGCGATGGCGGCGTACCTGACACACCGCGTAGCCC
>NZ_JAGYFZ010000152.1:0-10393 GCF_019946675.1 Pseudomonas sp. BF-B-15 | reverse complement strand
ACGCCGATGCAGCTGACCCACCATCGCGAGCAGGCTCGCTCCCACAGGTGCGCGTTCCACACGAGGTTCAGTCGTCTGGCCGGACTTGCCTGCAACTGGGTTTTGTTTGACACTGCGCACCTCGTCCCCGCGGCGACCCTGGATCAGCAGACAGGGTAATCACTGAGCTGGCTAACCTGAACCCAACTTTCAGAGGAGCCGGCCAACATGCCTGCGACCCGTACCTGGTTAAAAAACCCCCTCGCGATCTTCACTGCCAATGGCCTCGATGCCCGTGGCGGCCTGGTTGTGCAAGACGGCTTGATCGTCGAAGTGCTCGCCGCCGGCCAGCAACCGTCCGCCCCCTGTGGACAAGTATTCGATGCTCGCGAGCATGTGATCCTGCCGGGGCTGATCAACACCCATCACCACTTCTATCAAACCCTGACCCGCGCCTGGGCGCCGGTAGTCAATCAGCCGTTGTTCCCGTGGCTGAAAACCCTGTACCCGGTCTGGGCACGCCTCACCCCTGAAAAACTCGCCCTTGCCACGAAAGTCGCGCTGGCCGAGTTGCTGCTGTCCGGCTGCACCACCGCCGCCGATCACCATTATCTGTTCCCGAAAGGCCTGGAAAATGCCATCGATGTGCAAGTCGAAAGCGTCCGCGACCTCGGCATGCGCGCCATGCTGACGCGCGGTTCCATGAGCCTGGGCGAGAAGGACGGCGGCCTGCCCCCGCAGCAGACCGTGCAAGAAGGCGAAGTGATCCTCGACGACAGTCAGCGCCTGATCGCCGAGTACCACGAACGTGGCGATGGCGCGCAAATCCAGATTGCCCTGGCGCCGTGCTCACCGTTTTCGGTGACCCCGGAAATCATGTCTGCCAGTGCCGAACTGGCAAACAAACTCGACGTGCGCCTGCACACGCACCTGGCGGAAACCCTCGACGAAGAAGACTTCTGCCTGCAACGCTTCGGCCTGCGTACCGTGGATTACCTGGACAGCGTCGGCTGGCTCGGCCCGCGCACCTGGCTGGCGCATGGCATCCACTTCAACCCGGATGAAATCGCCCGCCTCGGTGCGGCCGGCACCGGCATTTGCCATTGCCCGAGCTCGAACATGCGCCTCGCGTCCGGCATCTGCCCGACGCTGGAGCTGACCGCCGCCGGCGCGTTGCTGGGCCTCGGCGTGGATGGCTCGGCGTCCAACGATGCGTCGAACATGATGCTCGAAACCCGTCAGGCGCTGTACATCCAGCGGCTGCGTTATGGCGCCGAGAAGATCACGCCGGAATTGGTATTGGGGTGGGCGACCAAGGGTTCGGCGAGTTTGCTCGGGCGCACCGATATCGGTGAACTGGCGGTGGGCAAGCAGGCGGACCTGGCGTTGTTCAAGCTGGATGAGCTGCGGTTTTCCGGTAGCCATGACCCGGTTTCGGCATTGCTGTTATGTGGTGCGGATCGGGCGGATCGGGTGATGGTAGGAGGCAAGTGGCGAGTGATCGACGGACAGGTTGAGGGGCTGGATCTCAAAGGCTTGATCGCCGATCACAGCCAGGCGGCCCGGCAGTTGATCGCTGGCGTCTGATCGGACACCTTCGCCGGCAAGCCGGCTCCTACAGGTTATGCGCGATAACTGTAGGAGCCGGCTTGCCGGCGATGCTTTTTAAAGCCCCAATGGCGATGTTGACCACCGACTGACTGCGGGCGTTTCGTGACACCTCAGCGCACCAGTGAATGGCAGCCGGTTTGGCCTGTGCACTTTATTGGCCTTGTGGGCCTCTTCGCGGGCAAGCCTCGCTCCTACAGGTCGGCGTTGTACTTGTAGGAGCGAGGCTTGCCCGCGAAGGCCGCTACACGGTTTCGGATATTTGTTGTCCTGTTGGTCAGTAATTTGCATTACCCCCTCCAACCTCAAAACAAAATGGAGTGGGAATTCATGCATAAACGTCCGTTGAAGAAGCTGCTGTGCGCCGTCGCTGCAACCTTCGGTCTGAGCGCCAGCCTGACCGTCAACGCCGCTGACCCGCTGAAAGTCGGCTTCGTCTACATCGGCCCGATCGGTGATCATGGCTGGACGTATCAGCATGAACAGGGACGCAAGGCGCTGGCCGAAAAATTCGGCTCGCAGATCACCACCCAGTACGTGGAAAACGTCGCCGAAGGTGCCGACGCCGAGCGGGTGATCCGCAACATGGCCAAGGACAACTACGACCTGATCTTCACCACCTCCTTCGGCTACATGAACCCGACCCTGAAAGTCGCGAAACAGTTTCCCAAGGTGACCTTCGAGCACGCCACCGGCTACAAGCAAGACAAGAACCTCGGCACCTACCTGGCGCGCACCTATGAAGGTCGCTACGTCGGCGGCTTCCTCGCGGCGAAAATGACCAAGACCAAAAAGATCGGCTACGTCGCCTCGTTCCCGATTCCGGAAGTGATCCGCGACATCAACGCCATTCAACTGGCCCTGAACAAATACAACCCCGGTACCGAGATCAAAGTGGTGTGGGTCAATTCCTGGTTTGACCCGGGCAAGGAAGCTGACGCCGCCAACGCGTTGATCGATCAAGGCGTGGATGTAGTGTTCCAGCACACCGACAGCCCGGCGCCGATCCAGGCCGCCGAGCGTCGAGGGGTGTATGCCGTGGGCTACGCTTCGGACATGGCGCACTTCGGGCCGAAAGCGGTGTTGACCTCGATCGTCAACGACTGGGCTCCGCACTACATTCAGGCGACCCAAAGCGTGATCGAGCATGCGTGGAAGTCGCAGGATTACTGGGGCGGCTTGAAGGAAGGCACGGTTGAACTACCGATCAGCGACCTCGTGCCGGCGCCGGTGAAAGCCGAGGCCGAACAGATCATCGCGGACATCAAGAGCGGTGCGTTGCATCCGTTTACCGGGCCGATCAAGGATCAGGCGGGCGTGGAGAAAATTGCGGCGGGCGCGACGGCGAGCAACGCGGAACTGGCCTCGATGAATTACTACGTTGAAGGCATGAAGGCCGAGATACCGAAGTAACCCTCAGCCCAACACACCCCCCTGTAGGAGCCGGCTTGCCGGCGATGAGGCCATAAAATTCAACATCAATGTTGAACAGGAGGCCGCCATCGCTGGCAAGCCAGCTCCTACAAAAGCTCATTCCATCTCAGGAACGCAGTATGAACAGCCTCCCCATCATCGACATCGCCCCGCTCTACAGCGATGACCAGACCGCCTGGCAATCCGTCGCCACACACATCGACCGCGCCTGCCGCGAGTGGGGCTTTTTCTACATCAAGGGTCACCCGATCAGTGCCGCACGCATCGACGCCGTGCTTGATCACGCCCGACGCTTCTTCGCCCTGCCCGCCGCCGAAAAGCTCAGCATCGACATCACCCAGACCCGACACCATCGCGGCTACGGCGCCATCGCCACCGAACAGCTCGACCCGAACAAGCCCAGCGACCTGAAAGAAACCTTCGACATGGGCCTGCACCTGCCGGCCGATCACCCGCAAGTGCTGGCAGAAAAACCGCTGCGCGGCCCCAACCGTCATCCCTCGATGCCCGGTTGGGAAGCGCTGATGGAGCAGCATTACGTCGACATGCAGGCGCTGGCTCAAACCCTGTTGCGCGCAATGACGATGGCGCTGAACATCGAGCGCGACTTCTTTGACACGCGCTTCCATGAACCGGTCAGCGTGCTGCGGATGATCCACTACCCGCCGCGCCACACCGCCAGCTCCGCAGATCAGCAAGGCGCCGGCGCCCACACCGATTACGGCTGCATCACCCTGCTGTATCAGGACGCGGCTGGTGGCCTGCAAGTTCGTAACGTGCAAGGCGACTGGATCGACGCGCCGCCCATCGAAGGCACTTTCGTGGTCAACCTCGGCGACATGATGGCGCGCTGGAGCAACGACCGTTATCTGTCGACGCCGCACCGGGTGATCAGCCCGTTGGGTGTGGACCGTTACTCGATGCCGTTCTTCGCCGAGCCGCACCCCGACACGCGCATCGAATGCCTGCCCGGTTGTCAGGATGCCCTTCACCCGGCGAAATACCCGGTCACCACCTGCGCCGAATTCCTGCTCTCGCGCTTCGCCGACACCTATGCTTATCGGCGAGAGCAAGAGGCGGGGTAATGAACCTCTTGGTCAGGTTTTACCAATTGTTGCAGTCAGCACCTGTAGAATGCCGGCATTGCACCTGATGAGATTTCAACAATGTACGATTGGCTGAACGCCCTGCCCAAGGCAGAACTGCACTTGCACCTGGAGGGTTCGCTGGAGCCCGAGTTGCTGTTCGCCCTGGCCGAACGCAACAAGATCGCCCTGCCGTGGAGCGATGTCGAAACCCTGCGCAAGGCGTACGCCTTCAACAACCTGCAAGAGTTTCTCGACCTGTATTACCAGGGCGCCGACGTGCTGCGCACTTCGCAGGATTTCTACGACCTGACCTGGGCGTACCTGTTGCGTTGCAAGGCGCAGAACGTGATTCACACCGAACCGTTCTTCGACCCGCAGACCCACACCGACCGTGGCATCCCGTTCGAAGTGGTGCTCAACGGCATCGCCGCCGCACTGAAGGATGGCGAGCAGCAACTGGGCATCACCAGCGGTTTGATCCTGAGCTTCCTGCGTCACTTGAGCGAAGAACAAGCGCAGAAAACCCTCGATCAGGCGCTGCCGTTCCGCGATGCGTTTGTGGCCGTAGGCCTGGACAGTTCGGAAATGGGTCACCCGCCGAGCAAGTTCCAGCGCGTGTTTGATCGCGCCCGCCACGAAGGCTTCCTGACCGTCGCCCACGCCGGTGAAGAAGGCCCGCCCGAGTACATCTGGGAAGCCCTCGACTTGCTGAAAATCCAGCGCATCGACCATGGCGTACGCGCCATCGAAGACGAGCGCCTGATGCAGCGGATCATCGACGAGCAGATCCCGTTGACCGTGTGCCCGTTGTCGAACACCAAGCTCTGCGTGTTCGATCACATGTCCCAGCACAACATTCTCGACATGCTTGAGCGCGGCGTGAAAGTCACGGTGAACTCGGACGACCCGGCGTACTTCGGCGGGTATGTGACCGAGAACTTCCATGCGCTGTACACCGATCTGGGCATGACCCAGGATCAGGCCAAACGCCTGGCGCAAAACAGCCTGGATGCGCGGTTGGTCAAACCCTAAGCCACACCGCATTACCCTGTGGGAGCTGGCTTGCCAGCGATGACGGACTCACATTCAGCATTGATGTTGAATGTGAAGGCCTCATCGCTGGCAAGCCAGCTCCTACAGGGTCCACGTTTCGTCGACTACAACGCCATTTCCAGCTCGGTTTCCTTGGCGAAGCGATGGATTTCACGCTGCCCCGTCGCAGTAACGTGCAAGGCTCGCGAATCGTTCGGCAAACTCAGCCAGCCGGACTGCATGAACAATTGCAGCAACGCCGCGCCGAGTGAACCGCCCATGTGCGGACGTCTTTCGCTCCAGTCGGGGCAAGCGCAAGCGGCTCGACGGGTGCTGTGCGCCAGCGCCTGGACGTACACACCGCGCTTGGCCAATTGCGTGGCGCCCTTGTGGGTGATCGACACCCGCTGCTCGAACTGTTCGATCCAACCCGTATCCAGCAAACGCTGGTAAAGATCGGCGGCCAAAGTGCCCCCCAAATGATCGTCGCAGAGTCGTGCGCGCAACAGCGACGAAGGTGCCGCCTGAGGTTTGGAGAGAGGTGCGGCGCGTTTGAAAACGTCCGGCATGCCCCGGGGCGTACTGGCAATCGTCGCACTGGCCAGTGCTTCTATCGCAGCGCCGACTTCGGGCGCGGCCAGGCGGAAAAACCGCTTGCGGCCACGGGTTTCGACTTTCAACAGACCTCCGGCGGACAAACGCCCCAGGTGTGCACTGGCCGAAGACGGTGACAGGCCGGCCAGCAAGGCCAACTCTTCGGTTTGTCGCGCAGAGCCGTCCATCAAGGCCCACATCATTGCGCTGCGCTTTGGGTCAGCCAGCAACGTGGCGATCTGGCTGATGCAAGGTGCATGTTCCATGTATTCACTCCCTGTTGAATCGTTTCGTCTACTGCTCAGAGACATCTTGACCAGTAATGTGTCGTCGGCCAAGACGCGGAAACCGCGACAACCCGGGCAAAGCCACCCACTCACACAAGCCATTGCCTTGAGGGTTTTGCAAAGGCTCGTCGATCGACTGCGGGCCTGGCCGACTCGAACGCGGACTCGCCAAGGCGAGATCGACCGTGCGTACCTGAGGCGAGCGCTAGTATATGCGTGTTAACCGTCGGTTCCTGCCCTCTGAAAACCCTTGGTGGTGATAGTTCCTGAGTGAAATTTCGCTTTTTACCTGCGACTAATGATCGGTGACCGCCAATACCGGAAATTGACTACTTAAACCGGCGCATCGGCTGGCGAGCATTTCCCGCAAAAGGTTCACCGGCTTACTCAATTGTGCGCGATGGGCGCACAGCAAATTCAGCGGTGCGCGCTCACAGATCAGCTCCGGCATCAGCACTTTCAAGCGACCGGCCAACACATCGGCGGCAACATCGAGCCAGGATTTGTAGGCGATCCCGGCGCCCGCCACGGCCCACAGGCGCACCACATCGGCGTCGTCACTGAAACGGTCACCGCTGACGGTCAGGCTGACTTCGCGTTTGCCATCGTGAAAACTCCAGTGATCGTGAACCCGGCTGCCAAGCATGAACAGCAGGCAATTGTGCTGCGCCAGTTGCTCCAGTTGCCGCGGCTCGCCGTGTCGGGCCAGATAGCTCGGCGCGGCACACAGCACGCGGCGGTTGTTCGGTGCGATGGGCAGCGCCACCAGGCTTGAGTCTTCCGGCTCGCCGTAGCGCAGAGCGATGTCCACCGGCTGGCGGAACAGATCGGCGATGCGGTCGCCCAGCAGCAGGCGCACCGTGAGCTTCGGATGCTCGCGCTGGAACTCGTCCAGCCACGGCAGCAACAGGTTGCGACCGAAATCCGACGGTGCCGACAGCTGCAACACTCCGCTGACCTGGTCCTGACCGCTGGCCAGCAAGCGGCGACCCTCATCGAGGTTGCTCAGGGCCGCCCGGGCGTATTCGAGAAACCCCTCGCCCTCGGCGGTCAGGCGCAGGCTGCGGGTGGAGCGGGCGAGCAACCGCGCGCCGAGTTGCTGTTCGATGCGCTTCAACGCCGCACTGGCCACCGCCGCCGACATGTCCATCCCCCGCGCCGCCGCCGACAGACTGCCCAGGTCCGCCGCCCGGACAAACAACTGCAAGTCATCGAAACGCAGCATTTCCAGCCTCAATTATCAAAAAAATATTGAAAGAGACTGCTCTTTTAGCGGGTTTTATCTTGCAGAGAAATAGCCAATCATCTGCCCCATCGAAATCACCCCGTTATCGGAGTCGAACATGTCCCAGCCGTTTACCGCCATCGCCACCCTGATCGCCAAAGCCGGTCAGCAAGACGCACTCGAACAGCACCTGCGTGCACTGCTGGAACCGACCCGTGCCGAAGCCGGTTGCAGTCAATACGACCTGCATCAGGACCTGGCCAATCCGCAGGCCTTCTACATGATCGAGCAGTGGAGCAGCGACGAAGCGCTGCAAGCCCATGACGCCAGTGCACACATCCAGCATTTTCGTGCCACGGCCGGCGACCTGATCGAGCACTTCGATCTCAAACGCCTGCGCGTCGTGGCCTGATTTTCTTAAATACTTTTGCGGAGCCCTTCATGAAAGCCATTGCCTACTACGCCTCGTTGCCGATCAGCGACGCCAACTCCCTGCAAGACATCGAACTGCCAGAGCCGGTTGCCGGCCCGCGCGACCTGTTGGTGGAAGTCAAAGCCATCTCGGTCAACCCGGTGGACACCAAAGTCCGCCAGAACGTGCAGCCTGAAGGTGGCGCGGCCAAAGTGCTGGGCTGGGACGTGGCCGGTGTGGTCAAGTCGGTCGGCAGTGAAGTGACGTTGTTCAAGGCCGGCGACAAGGTGTTCTACGCCGGCTCCATCGCCCGCGCCGGCGGGAATAGCGAGCTGCACGTGGTGGACGAGCGGATCGTCGGCCACATGCCGAAAACCCTCGGTTTCGCCGAAGCCGCAGCGCTGCCGTTGACCGCGATCACCGCGTGGGAATTGTTGTTCGAACGCCTGCAAGTGCGCGAAGGCAACACCGATGAAGGCCAGAGCCTGCTGATCGTCGGTGCGGCCGGCGGTGTCGGTTCAATCCTTACGCAACTGGCCAGCCAGCTCACCGGGCTGAAGGTCATCGGCACCGCGTCCCGTGCACAAACCCAAAGTTGGGTGCGTGAGCTGGGCGCCGATCTGGTGATCGATCACAGCCAACCGCTGAGCGAAGAGCTCAAACGTGCAGGCGTGAACTCGGTGACCCACGTCGCCAGCCTGACCCAGACCGATCAGCATCTGGATCAATTGGTCGAGGCGTTGGCGCCGCAGGGCAAACTGGCGCTGATCGATGACCCGAAGGCGCTGGACGTGACCAAGCTCAAGCGCAAGAGCCTGTCGCTGCATTGGGAGTTCATGTACACCCGCTCGCTGTTCGAAACCGCGGACATGATCGAGCAACACAAACTGCTCAACCGCGTGGCAGCGCTGATCGATGCCGGGACACTGAAAACCACGGTGGGCGAGCACTTCGGAACGATCAACGCGGCGAATTTGCGACGTGCGCATGAGCTGCTGGAGAGCGGCAAATCCAAGGGCAAGATTGTCCTCGAAGGCTTCTGAAACAGATTGATACAAGTGTCGTCCGAATGGACGACACCGTCAGTCCGAAGGTTGACCGCTGTCATCATTGTGGTCGTATTCGGGTCTACAATCGTGTCCTCTGCGATGCAATCTTTTAACCGAGGAGGTCAGCAATGAAGATCCTGATAAAAGAATTGGCAAAATCCCAGTGGCAGGTCCGCCTGGACCAACACGCGGTGACGTTCCGTAGCGAAGCCGAAGCGCGCGAGTTCACCCGAACCCTCGAAGCACGATTGCACGCCCCTCATCAGATTCCCGTCCAGCAGCAACGCGCTGCCGGCTGAGACCTTCCTCACACCTGGGCTTTCACCAATGCCCGGGCATTTTGCAGACGCCGGGTGAGCATCGCTATGCTCACCACCAGAACTCCGCACAGGCTGATGACCATGGCCATCGGCATGGCGCTGCCGTCGTACAAAATACCCACGAGCGACGCGGCTCCGGCGGCGACGCTGAATTGCAGGCAACCGAGCATTGCCGACGCACTGCCGGCGCGCGCGCCCTGCCCGTTCATGGCGCAAGCCGAGGCGTTGGGCAGGATGCAACCGAGGCTGGCGATGCAGATAAACAGCGGAATCAGCAATGGCCACAATTGCTCGGTGTGCAGCGAACTGACCGCGAGCAGCGTCAGGCCCGCCGCGAGGTAGATCCATACGGTGCGCGCCAGCAGGAACGCCGGGCCACGCTTGGCCAGCAACCGTGCGTTGACCTGCGCCACCAGAATGAACCCCGCCGCATTGGTGCCGAACAACCAGCCGAAGTGCTCGGCCGGCACGCCGTAGAGTTTGATGAAGACGAACGGCGAACCGGCGATGTAGGCAAACATCCCGGCGATGGCAATGCCACCGGTCAGGGCGTGGCCGAGGTACACCGGATCCGACAGCAGCCGACCGTACTGACGCAACGCGCCCGACAATGGCTGACGTGGCATATTCGCCGGCATGCTTTCCGGCAAGCCGAGCGCCACGGCCAGCCCGGCCAGTGCACTGAAACCGGTCAGCACCAGGAAGATCGACTGCCAACCCGTGGTGTTGACCAGCAACCCGCCGAGCATCGGCGCGAGAATCGGTGCCAGGCCCATGACCAGCATCAGTTGTGAAAAGACTTTCGCCGAGCCCACCGCATCGCATTTGTCACTGACGATCGCCCTTGAAATCACCATCCCCGCACAACCGCCCAGCGCCTGGACGAACCGCGCACCGAGCAGCCATTCCAGGTTCGGCGCATAGGCGCACGCCAGGGACGCGACGGTGAACAGCCCGACACCCGTCAGCAACGGAATGCGTCGACCAAAACGATCCGCCACCGGGCCGTACATCAGCTGACCGATGGACAAACCGAGGAAATACGCCGCCAGCGTCAGTTGAACGTGTTGTTCATCGGTGCCGAACGCCAGCGCCATGGCCGGAAACGCCGGCAGATAGAAATCGATTGCCAGCGGGCCAAAAGCGCTAAGTGCGCCAAGAATCAAAATGGTACGGAAGTTCATCGGGTATCCAGTGGGACGGAGGTCGGCGGGCACACAGTCTAGCCGCGCATCGACGCCTTGAACATTCCGATAGCTCGCTAACTATTAAAAACTTGTGGATATATGCAGATCCCTTGTGGGAGCGAGCCTGCTCGCGATAGCGGTGTGTCAGTTGCGGTGATGTCGGCTGATACACCGCTAT
>NZ_JAGYFZ010000151.1:0-10773 GCF_019946675.1 Pseudomonas sp. BF-B-15 | reverse complement strand
ATTATACGGGGATTGGGGGAGGGGGTGTCTGGTTTGAGATTGGTGGTGTCTGAACAATTGCTATCGCTAGCAGGCTAGCTCCCACATTGGATCTTGGGTGTTCACAAACTCTTATGTGCACAGAAGATCCCCTGTGGGAGCTAGCCTGCTAGCGATGGGGCCAAGTCAGGCAATGACGATATTCAGTCTTCTTTTTTCATCAACCCAGCCAACGCCGCAAACGGGTTATGCGTCGCCTTGGCAATCTTCGGCGTGCTCAACGAGCCCTCACCGAAATACTGCTGGTCGGTATACCGCGAGTGCTCGTTGTCGTGGCAATACAGGCACAACAATTCCCAGTTCGACCCATCCTGCGGGTTGTTGTCGTGGTTGTGGTCGCGGTGGTGCACGGTCAGTTCGCTCAGGCGCTTGCCGGAAAATTCACGGGCGCAGCGGCCGCACACGTGCGGGTACATCTTCAGGGCTTTGTCGCGGTAACCCATTTCCTTGTCGCGCTGGTTGTCGGCGAGGATGCGGTCCAGCTTCGAGGTGTTGGTCGGTGTTGACGAACTCATGGGTTCACCTTTGTAAAAGACTAATGACGGTTATGACGTAAGTTTAGCCTAGCCCTTGAGCTTCTCGGCAATCCAGATGGTGTGGCGGGTGCCCTTGTTGCCGTGGGCGAAGACCTGGACTTCCTCGGCCTTGAAGCCCGCCTTCTTCAGTTTGTCGGAAAACTGCTTGTCGGCGCTGGCCGACCAGACGGCCAGCACCCCTTTTGGGCGCAGGGCTTTGGCGCAGGCGCTCAGGCCGCCCGAGGAATAGAGCCAGCTGTTGGCTCTCTGGGTCAGGCCTTCCGGGCCGTTATCGACGTCGAGCATGATCGCATCGAAACCTTGCGGTTCGGCCTGCAGCACGTTCGCCACGTCTTCCATGCGAATCACCGTGCGTTTATCCAGCAACGGGTTCCCGGCTTTCTCGCCCAGCGGCCCGCGATTCCACTCGACCACGCCCGGCACCAGTTCGGCGACCACCACTTCAGCGCTCTTGCCCAAATGCTTGAGGGCCGAGGCGAGGGTAAAGCCCATGCCCAGGCCACCAATCAATACCCGTGAATTCGGCCGTCCGGCGACCTTGCGGCAGGGGATCTCGGCCAGCGCATCTTCAGAACCGTGCATGCGCGTATTCATCAATTGTCCGCCGTCGCCGCCCTGGATCTTGATGACGAAATCCTCTCCGTATTCGAACAGGCACAGGGCACCGCCGTTTTCAGGGATAGGCGCGGTGTCGAGCAGAACGAAACGTTTCATGGGGATCTCTTGAGGAGGAAGGGCATGGGGGAGGCAAACGAACGCAGTTGGGAGTAGCCTGCAAATAGACAACAAGGCTAACGGAGCCATTGATGAAGCGCACCATTCTAACGGTCATTGCCTTGGCCGCGCTCTCGATAACTGCAGTGCAGGCCCAAGAGCTGCAAACCATTCCGACCAGCCCGTCGCCGCTCCCCGGTTCGCCCGGCACGGCAACACCGACGCCGTACCCGCAGATCACCCCCAACAGTGTGCCTAAAGTCGGGCCTGGCAGTGGCGGGCCGCCGCTGTTGCCGCCGATCATCGTGCCCAGCCCGCCCAAGGATCAGCCCTTGCCGGGGCTTGAGCAGAACCGCACGAAGATCAAGTCGCCCGGTGGTTAAACCTGCTGCGAGAGTAGTTGCCCGTCGGCCATGCGCAGGCGTTTTGACAGGGAGACGGCGAGGGCGCGGATGATCTTGGCGGCGATTTTCGGCGCGTCGTTGAGCATCTTTTCCAGGGAGTCCTTGCCCAGGTTCAGCAACTGGCAATTGCTCGCGGCTACGCAACTGGCGGAGCGCCGTTCGCCATCGAGCACGGCCATTTCGCCGAACGCCCGACCGCTGCGCAGCGTGGCCATGGTCACCCGTTGTCCGTCGCTGTTGGTTTTTTGTACCGCGACCTGGCCGGTATGGATGATGCACATGAAACTGCCGGCATCGCCTTCGCGGAAGATCTCTTCGCCCTCGGCCACCGTGCTGATGCTGAAGTAGCCCGAGGCGGCGGCGAAGTCGGCGGGCAGCAGTTGATCGAACAGGCCACAGTCCATCAGCCAGTCGCGGATTTCGTTGTTCAGTAAGGTCGGTTCTGACATGTCGTCACGGTCTTTTTCTTGTGTCTGGTTCCGGTTCTTCTGGATGCCCTCAATCCTTGTGGGAGCGAGCCTGCTCGCGATGACGGTGGCACATTCAATACAAATGTTGGATGTACCGCCGCCATCGCGAGCAGGCTCGCTCCCACATTGAAGGGGCATGGGTGTTAAGACCGAATCACCGAGCCAAGTTCCTCAGGCAATGCCCAAAACCCCGAAAACAAATGCGTATTCGAGTGCTACGTCACGCAATCCCTGATAACGGCCACTCATTCCGCCATGCCCGGCGCCCAATTCGGTCTTGAGCAGCAGTTGATGGGTATCGGTTTTGGTCGCGCGCAATTTCGCTACCCACTTCGCCGCTTCCCAGTACTGCACGCGACTGTCGTTGTAGCCGGCGATCACCAGCGTCGCCGGATACGCCTGTGCGGTGACGTTTTCGTACGGAGCGTAGGCTTTGATCCGATCATAAACGTCCGGCTCTTCAGGATTGCCCCACTCGTCGTATTCCGTGACGGTCAGCGGCAGGTCCGGGTCGAGCATCGTGTTCAACACATCGACGAACGGCACTTCGGCAATCGCCGCGCCGAACAGCTCCGGCCGCATGTTAAGCACCGCGCCGATCAACAACCCGCCGGCACTGCCACCGCTGATCGCCAATTGCTGTGAGGTGGTGAAACCGTTGGCGATCAGGTGCTCGGCGCAGGCGATGAAGTCGCTGAAGGTGTTGTGCTTGTGTTCCTGTTTGCCGGCGCGATACCAGGCTTCACCCAACTCGCCGCCGCCGCGCACGTGGGCGATGGCAAACGCCACGCCGCGGTCCAGCAGGCTCAGGCGCGCGTGGGAGAACCACGGGTCGAGGCTTTCGCCGTAGGCGCCGTAGCCGTACAGATAAAGGGGTGTCGGCTTGCCGAGGGCTTCGCGCTTGACCACCAGGCTGATCGGCACTTGCGTGCCGTCCGGTGCGGTCGCCCAAAGACGCTGGCTGACATAGGCGTCGGCGTCGAACGGGCCGAGCACCGGGGTTTCCTTGAGCACTTTCTGTTCGCCGCTGACCAGGTCCAGTTGGCGGATTTGCGCCGGACGGTTCAATGCTTCATAGCGCAAGCGGATCCGCTCGCTGACGAATTCCAGGCTGTTTTGTACGTGCAGGCTGTAGGCCGCATCCGGCAATTGCACGCGGTAGCTCGGCAGGTCTTGCGGGTGAACCTCGATGATCGGCAAGCCGCCGACCCGCAGGCTCAGCGTCAGGGCGCCGGCGTTGAGGCTCATGCCGTCGATCATCGTGGTGTCGCTGTGGGGAATCAGGTTCTGCCAGTCGGCTTCGGTCGGCGCGACGCCGGTATCGACGGCCGTGTACAGGGCAAAGTTGATGCCGTCGCGGTTGGTGCGAATGAACCAGGTCCACTCGCCGTCGAGGGCGCCGTGGTCGACGTCGTACTCGTGGTCTTCGACCCGTGGCGCCACGCAGGTAAACGCCTGTTGCGGCTGGAACGCGTCGAGCACCCAGACTTCGCTTGTGGTCTTGCTGCCCAGCGCCAGCAGCAATTGCTGCTCCGAGCTTGAACGGTAGCAATGCATGAAGAAACGGCCATCCGGCTCATGGAACACTTCTTCGGCCGCCGTGCCGTCCAGTCGATAGCGGAACAGCTTGTGCGGGCGATGGGTGTCGTCCAGTTCGCCGAAAAACAGCGTCAGGCTGTCGTTGGCCCAGGTCATGCTGCCGTCGCAGTCGGCGAATTCCAGTTCGCTGACGCGGCCGCTGGATAATTCCTTCACGAACAGCGTGTAAATCTCATCGCCCGTGGTGTCGAGGCTGTAGGCCAGGCGCTGGTGGTCCGGGCTGATGCTGAACGCGCCGAGGGAAAAGAAACCGCCGTTGGCCAGTTCGTTCGGGTCCAGCAGCAGCTGTTCCTGGCTTTCGTCGAGTTGCAGGCTGTCATCCGCCGGGCGCGGGCAGCGGTAGTGACGGGCGTATTCGTCGCCGGCGGTGGTGCGCGTGTAATACAGATACGGGCCCCACGGGGAGGGCAGCGACAGGTCGGTTTCGAGAATCCGGCCCTTGATCTCTTCGAACAGGGTTTCGCGCAGGCCGGCCTGATCGGCGGTTTGCGCCTCTAGATAGCGGTTTTCAGCCTTGAGGTAATCGAGCACCACGTCGGTGTCACGTTCCTGCAGCCAGGCATACGGGTCAGAACCTTCAGCCTTGTGGGCAATCGGGGCGCTGGTGATGTTGGCGGATTGGGGCATGAAGGGCTCTCGGGCGATGTACGGAATAGAGGGGTTCGCAGGCTATAGGCAAATGACGCAAATCCCTGTGGGAGCGAGCCTGCTCGCGAAAGCGGTGTGTCAGTCGCCATCAATGTTGCTGACAGGACGCCTTCGCCGGCAAGCCGGTCTCGCTCCCACAGTGTTTGTGCATAGCCGGCCGGCATTGGGGCAAGCCTGATGTGCGAAAAGTCGTTACTATAAGCGCCTCTTTGCCTGCCTTGCCATGGACACCATGACCGAGAACGACTATCTGATCGCTTGGGGCCTTTACGCCTTCGCCGCTTTAGGCTGCCTGTTGGTGTGGATGCGCATGACCCGCTGGATGTGGCGCTGGTTGCGCGAGCCCCTGCGGCTGCTGGTCGCTGTGTTGCTGTTCAGCCCGACGATCATCGATCCGGTGAAGGAAAAGGTCGCACCGGCCATCGCCATTACCGCCCTCGATCTCGCGTTCAAGGTTGGCAACAATGCCTGGCGGGCGGTCTCCGATCTGTTCATGTACGGCATGATCGCCTTCGGCATTTACCTGGTGTTCGTGGCGATCCGATTCCCGATCGAACGCGCCTCCAACGCTCGCAAGGAACGTACGGCGGCCGCCAAGGCTGCGGCCCGGGCCGACGACCCTGACGACGATCATCCTTTCGGCGGTGCCGGTGATGACCGTTACGGTCGTCCGCCGGTCCCGAGCAACCCTCAGCGTATGCGCGTCGAACCGCGTTTGTAACCTTGCCCCTGCCTTACAGAGAGTCCGAGCATGTGTGAGTTATTGGGCATGAGCGCCAATGTGCCGACCGATATCGTGTTCAGCTTTACCGGGCTGATGCAGCGCGGCGGCCGCACGGGCCCGCACCGCGACGGTTGGGGAATCGCCTTTTATGAAGGCCGCGGCCTGCGCCTGTTCCAGGACCCAGCGGCGAGCAGCGAGTCTGAAGTCGCCAACCTGGTGCAACGTTATCCGATCAAGAGCGAAGTGGTCATCGGCCATATCCGCCAGGCCAACGTCGGCAAGGTCTGCCTGTCCAACACCCATCCGTTCGTGCGCGAACTGTGGGGGCGCAACTGGTGTTTCGCCCACAACGGCCAACTGGCGGACTTTCAGCCGATCACCAGCTTTTATCGCCCGGTCGGCGATACCGACAGTGAAGCGGCGTTCTGCGATCTGCTCAACCGCGTACGCGCGGCGTTCCCGGAACCGGTAGAGATCGAAACACTGCTGCCGGACCTGGTAGCCGCCTGCGCCGAATACCGTAGCAAAGGCGTGTTCAACTGCTTGCTCAGCGACGGCGACTGGCTGTTCTGCTATTGCTCGACCAAATTGGCGCAGATTACCCGCCGAGCACCCTTCGGCCCGGCGCGCTTGAAGGATGTCGACGTGATCGTCGATTTCCAGGCCGAAACCACGCCCAACGACGTGGTCACGGTCATCGCCACCGAACCCCTGACCGAAAACGAAACCTGGACCCGCTACGAACCGGGCCAATGGAGCCTCTGGCGACGCGGTGAATGCGTCAGCCAGGGCAAGACCGAATAAGGATTCTCCCCCATGTTGCTCAGTTATCTACGGCTGGTGTTGTTCGCGGCGGGCCTGTTGATCGGCGTCCAGGTGCCGGGGTTCATCAACGACTACGCCAAGCGGGTCGAAGCGCACCTGATTGAGGCGCAGACCGGCTTGAGCGGTTTTCAGGGCACCGCCATTCAATTTTTCAAGGGTGACATGCAGGCCCTGGTCGCCCACTACCGCGCCAGCGAAGACCCGGTTTTCCGCAGCGATGCCGACAGCCTGAGCAACCTGCTCACCCGTCAACTGGCCCTCGATAAACAATTCCAGGCCATGCAAGGCCCGTGGTACATCCGCTTCCTGCAGGTTGTACTGGCCGCCGACCCGGATATCCGCAAAGAAACCTGGAACGGCTACAGCTACCAGATCCTGCTGACGCCGGAAGCGATGATCTGGGGCATGAGCGGCGCGTTGCTGCTGTCGTTCGGGATTGAATGCCTGTTCCGGCTGATCGACTGGGTGGTGCTGGGCGGCAAGCGCCTGCGCCAGAGCCGGCCGATTGAAGAGCGGGATTTGCGCGGGTTGTAAGTGATCAGCGCGCAAGGACGATGTAGTTTTCGCCGACCTTGCGCGCATACCCCGCCAGCACCTGCTGACACAACGCGACAATCTCCTCGACCCATTCCGCCCCGGTCCGCCAGGACACCACCACTTGTAAATCCGGTGGCCGTTGATCGATGGCCAGCAAGGTCAATTCGCCGCGCGCCAGCTCCTCGGCCACCAGCACCGGTGGCAACGCGCCAATGCCGAAACCGTCCCGCAGCAGCCGGGTAATCGCCGACACCGAATTCACGCAGTTCAGCCGTGGCGTCATGACGCCATTGGCCTGCATCAACGCGAGCACCTCTTGATGCGGGTGTGAGTTTTTCGAGTAGGTAATGATCCGCTCCCGCGCCAGATCGGCCACGCTGGAATACTCGCGGTTGTAGATCGAGTTGCTGGCAGCGATCCAGCCCATCGGGTGACTGGCCAGCTCCAGGCTGCGCACGCTTTCCTGACGCAGCAGATCGGTTTGCAGGATCAAGTCGAGGAAGCCTTTTTGCAGCTGATCGCAGAGGTTGAGCGAGGTATCGGCCACCAGCTCGATTTCCACCAGCGGATAGTGATCCGTCATCTGTGCCACCAACGGGCTCAGCCAGGTATGAATCACCGTGTCCATCACGCCGATGCGCACCCGTCCGACCTTGCTGGAGCGGGTCTCGATCGACTGCTTGAGCGCTTGCATGGTGTCCATCATCTGCTCGGCATGTTCGAGCACTTTCAAGCCTTCGGGCGTCAGGCTCACGCCGCGTGAATCGCGCAGGAACAGCTTCACCCCGAGTTCGCCTTCGAGCACGGCGATGCGGCTGGAAATCGACGCCTGGGTGGTGAAGAGCTTGTCGGCGGTCAGGCGAAAACTTTTAAGTCGGGCGACCCAGACGAAGGTCTCGAGAAACTTCAGGTTCATGGGGTCAGCTCGTGGATAAAGTTTTCTTATGTCTAAGGCGGGTTTTTATTAGTTGGACGCAACAGGGCCCAGCGCCCAAAAATCAGGCCATCCGGTTCCCACGATAGGCGTCGTCGGGGCTCAGAACAATACCAATAAAATTTGCACGGAGAGTTGCCATGAGTGCGCCCGACACCACCGTCATCCCGAAAGCCACGGCTCGCCCGGGACCTTTCGACTGGTACCGCAACATCAATCAGCAGGAACGCCGCACATTCTGGAGCTGCAAGATCGGCTACGGCCTGGATGGCATGGACACCCAGATGCTCAGCTTCGTGGTGCCGACCCTCATTGCGATGTGGGGCATCACCACCGGCGAGGCCGGGCTGATTCACACCAGTACGCTGATTGCCTCGGCCATCGGCGGCTGGGTGGCGGGGATTCTCTCCGACCGCATCGGCCGCGTGCGCACCTTGCAACTGACGGTGCTGTGGTTCGCCTTCTTCACCTTCCTCTGCGGCTTCGCGCAAAACTACGAACAACTGCTGATCAGCCGCACCTTGATGGGCTTCGGTTTTGGCGGCGAGTGGACCGCCGGCGCGGTGCTGATGGGTGAAGTGATTCGCGCCAAGGACCGTGGCAAAGCGGTGGGCATGGTGCAATCGGGCTGGGCGCTGGGTTGGGGGCTGACGGCGATCCTGTATGCGCTGCTGTTCTCGGTGTTGCCACCGGAAGACGCGTGGCGCGCACTGTTTATCCTCGGCATCGTCCCGGCGGTTTTCGTGATCTTCGTCCGCCGCCTGGTCAAGGACCCGGAAATCTACCGCGAAGCCAAGGCCAAACAGGAACCGAGCAACCCGGCGAAGTTCTACGAGATTTTCGCCCCCGGCATCCTCTTCACCACGCTTCGCGCTTCGATACTGACCACCGGCGCACTGGGCGGTTACTACGCAATCACTTCCTGGCTGCCGACGTTCCTGAAGAACGAACGTGGTTTGAGCGTACTCGGCACGGGCGGTTATCTGGCGATGGTGATCGTCGGTTCCTACGTCGGTTACGTCATCAGCGCGTATTTGACTGACATCCTTGGCCGTAAGAAAAACTTCATTCTGTTCGCGGTGGGCTCGTTCACCATCGTGTTGCTTTACACCCAATTGCCGGTCAGTAACGGCGTGATGCTGTGGCTGGGCTTTCCGTTGGGCTTCTTTGCCTCGGGGATTTTCAGCGGCATGGGTGCCTTCCTGACCGAGTTGTTTCCGACGCGGATTCGCGGTTCGGGCCAGGGCTTTTGCTACAACATAGGCCGGGCGCTGGCGGCGTTGTTTCCGCTGTTGATCGGCTTGCTCAGCCAGAAGGTGCCATTGAGCGTAGGCATCGGAGCGTTCGCGGCGGTTTCCTACGGGGTGGTGATCCTTGCGGCGTTGAGCCTGCCGGAAACCCGTGGCAAACAACTGGATGCGCAGTAATCTGCCCTCATCTGAAAAGAACAAAACCTACAGGAGTGTTCACCGTGAGCCGCCTGCTATTGAACTGCGACATCGGCGAGAGCTTCGGCAACTGGACCATGGGTCTGGACGCCGAGGTCATGCCCTTCATCGATTGCGCCAACATCGCCTGCGGTTTCCATGCCGGCGACCCGAGCATCATGCGCAAGACCGTCAGCCTGGCCCTGAGCAACGGCGTGCAGATCGGCGCCCATCCGGCCTATCAGGATCTGGTCGGGTTCGGCCGTCGTTCCATGGCATACACCGCCCAGGAACTTCAGGACATTCTGCATTACCAGATCGGCGCCCTCGACGGCCTTTGCCGGGCCCAGGGCGGGCGAGTCAGCTACGTCAAACCCCACGGTGCGATGTACAACGACATGATGGCCAACCCGGCGCAATTGCGCGCCGTGCTGCAGGCCGTGGCGTCTTATGACAAGACGTTGCCGTTGATGCTGATGGCCACCCGCGACAACAGCGCCGCACAGCGATTGGGTGATGAGTACGGCGTGACGTTGTGGTTCGAAGCGTTCGCCGATCGTGCCTACGACAGCGCCGGCATGCTGGTTTCGCGGCAACTGCCGGGTGCAGTGCATCACGATCCGGAAAAAATCATCGAACAGGCACTGACCATCGCCCGTGGCGACAACCTGACCGCCAGCGACGGCAGCGCCTTGCATCTACAGGCCAACACCCTGTGCGTGCACGGCGACAACGCCAGTTCCGTGGCGGCCGTGCGGCGCATTCGCGAAGCCCTCGATCAGCAGAGTGCGCCATGAAACTTCGGGTGGAAGTGGTGGCGCTGGATTGCCTGATGGTGCGGCTGTTCGATGAGATCGCCGAAGCCAACATGCCGTGGATGCTCGCTGCCAGCGAAAACCTGCGTGCGGCGTTTGGTGCGCATCTGATCGATCTGGTGCCGTCGTATACGACGTTGATGGTGCATTACGATCTGACCGAATTGAGTCCGGCGCAGGCGCGGGAATTGATCGCCGAAGCACTGATCGATTTGTCGCCCAACACTCGCACCGGGGGCAAATGTCACGTGCTGCCGGTCTGGTATGACGTGAGCGTCGGTCCGGAACTGCGCCTGTTGTCTCAGCGCAGCGGGCTGGCCGTGGAGGAGGTGATCCGCCGCCACAGTGACCGTGAATATCAGGTGTTCGCCTTGGGCTTCGCGCCGGGTTTTGCCTTTATGGGGTTGGTGGAAGAGGTCCTCGCCGCACCGCGCCTGAATACGCCGCGCAAAAAAGTCGCGGCCGGCAGTGTCGGGATCGCCGAACGGCAAACCGCTGCCTACCCGGTGGTGTCCCCCGGCGGCTGGAACCTGATCGGCCGCACCCCGGCCAAACTGTTCGACCGCGAACGCGATGGCTACAGTCTGATGCAACCGGGCGACACCGTGCGTTTTGAAGCGGTCAGCCACGCCGAGTTCATCAATCTGGGCGGTGACGACACGCCACTGGAGGCGCAGGCATGAGCCGGTTATCGATTGAAGCGAGCACACCGTTGTGCCTGTTGCAGGACGCCGGCCGTTTTGGCGTGCGGCATCTGGGCGTGACCCAGGGCGGCGGGCTGGATTGGCGCTCGATGTCCTGGGCCAACTGGCTGCTGGGCAATGCGCTGGATGCACCGGTGATCGAAATCACCCTCGGCGGGTTCAACGTTGTTGCCGAAGAGGATTGCTTGCTCGCGCTGGCCGGGGCGGACCTTGGCGCACAGTTGGACGGTCAGGCGCTGGCGCCGTGGCGCAGTTTCAAGCTGCGCAAAGGTCAGCGCCTGCAGTTCACTCAGCCACTCCTGGGAGCGCGGGCTTATCTCGCGGCTCCGGGCGGCTTTGATGCGCCGAAGGTGTTGGGCAGCAGCGCGACGGTGGTGCGTGAGGAGCTGGGTGGGGT
>NZ_JAGYFZ010000150.1:0-10873 GCF_019946675.1 Pseudomonas sp. BF-B-15 | reverse complement strand
GAATTCACCGTTTTGCCTACAGCAAGCTCGGCAACGAGTACCTGTGGAGTCCATCGATGCCGTGCCCGTTGCCGGCCGAGGAAGATATTCCGATCGCCTATTACGGCACCTCCAACATCGGCAAGCTCAAGTATGTCTACCGCAAGGGCCTGGCCCTGCGCTACGGCAAGACCATGCAGTGCATCGCCGGGATTCACTACAACTTTTCCCTGCCGGAGAAGCTCTGGCCGCTGCTCAAGCAGGCGGAAGGTTTTGTCGGTACTGACCGCGACTATCAGTCGTCGGCCTACATCGCGCTGATCCGTAACTTCCGCCGCTACAGCTGGCTGCTGATGTACCTGTTCGGTGCTTCGCCAGCGCTGGACGCCGGTTTCCTGCGCGGTCGCACGCATCAGTTGGAACAGCTGGACCCGGACACCTTGTACCTGCCGTACGCCACCAGCCTGCGCATGAGCGATCTGGGTTACCAGAGCAACGCCCAGGCCGGCCTGACGCCGTGCTACAACGATCTGGCGAGCTACACCGACAGCCTGCGCAAAGCGGTGGCCACACCGTATGCGCCGTATGTCGAAATCGGCACGCACCAGGACGGTGAGTGGGTTCAGCTCAACACCAACATCCTGCAGATCGAAAACGAGTACTACTCCAACATACGCCCGAAACGCGTGACCTACACCGGCGAACGGCCGATCCAGGCGCTGGTGGCCCGTGGCATTCAGTACGTCGAAGTGCGTTGCCTGGACATCAACCCGTTCCTGCCGATGGGCATCGACCTCACCGAGTCGCGGTTCCTCGATGCGTTCCTGCTGTATTGCGCGCTGAACGACAGCCCGCTGTTGACCAGTAATTCGTGCGGCAACGCGACATCGAACTTCCTCAGCGTGGTCAAGGAAGGTCGCCGTCCGGGCCTGCAACTGCAACGCGACGGTCAACCGGTTGACCTGAAGGAATGGGCCGGCGAGTTGCTGGAGAAGATTGCGCCACTGGCGGCGTTGCTGGATCAGAGCCATGGCGGCGATGCGCACAGCAAGGCATTGGACGCGCAACTGGCCAAGGTCAAGGACTCGTCCCTGACGCCATCGGCCCAGGTGCTGGCGGCAATGGCCGAACACAAGGAAAGCTTCAGCCAGTTCTCCCTGCGCCAGAGCCAGGCCCATGCGGAATATTTCCGTAGCGAGCCTTTGAGCATCGAAGACCAGGCAACGTTTGAAGAGCGCGCGCGTTCGTCGCTGGCGGAGCAAGTGGAGCTGGAGCAGAACGAAGTCGGCGATTTCGATGTGTTTGTCGGCTCGTATCAGGCGAGCATTCTGGCGATCAGTAACTAACCTCTGAAGGTCCTTCGAATCTTTTCGCGGGCAAGCCTCGCTCCTACAGTTTTGTGTCGGTCACCCAGTTGTGACTCGACCCCCAACCTGTAGGAGCGAGGCTTGCCCGCGAAGGCTGCGCCGCGGTCTTGCTTAGAATTTTCCGCTCATAAGCTCATTCGAAAAAGTTATTTATTTTCTGATTCTTATATCATTTAGTCTCTTTTTCACGCCGACTCTCGGTCCGCCTGAAAAGGAGCTTCCCAATGAAACTGCATTTCCCTCTTCGCCTCCTGGCGGCCGCGTCTTTGGCTGCGGCGAGTTTCTTTGCCCAGGCGGCTGACGTGACTGTCGCCTACCAGACCACCGTGGACCCGGCGAAAGTCGCCCAGGCCGACGGCGCCTACGAAAAAGCCACCAACGCCAAGATCGACTGGCGCAAATTCGACAACGGTGCCGACATCATCGCCGCCATCGCTTCCGGCGACGTGCAGATCGGCTACCTCGGTTCTAGCCCTCTGACGGCTGCAATCACCCGTAAAGTCCCGGTTGAAACCTTCCTCATCGCCACCCAGATCGGTGCCGCTGAAGCCTTGGTTGCCCGCGACGGCTCCGGGATCAAGACTCCTCAGGACCTGATCGGCAAGAAAATCGCCGTGCCGTTCGTTTCCACCGGCCACTACAGCCTGCTCGCCGCGTTGAAGCACTGGAACATCGACCCTTCGAAAGTCACCGTGCTCAACCTCGCCCCGCCAGCCATCATCGCCGCATGGAAACGCGGTGACATCGACGCCACCTACGTGTGGGACCCAGCGCTCGGTGTGGCCAAGGAAAACGGCAAAGTGCTGATCACCTCCGGCGAACTGGCCAAGTTCGGCGCACCAACGTTCGATGCCTGGATCGTGCGTAAAGACTTCGCCGAGAAGCACCCGGAAATCGTCACCGCGTTCGCCAAAGTCACCCTCGACGCCTACGCCGATTACCGCAAAGACCCTAAAGCCTGGCTCGCCAATCAATCCAACGTCGACAAGCTGGTGAAGCTGTCCGGTGCCAAGGCCAGCGACATTCCGCTGCTGCTGCAAGGCAACGTCTACCCGCTGGCGGCTGACCAGGTGATCACCCTCGGTGCGCCGACCACCAAAGCCATCACCGACACCGCCGCGTTCCTGAAAGAACAAGGCAAGGTCGAGGCCGTGCTGCCGGACTACGCGCCGTACGTCAGCGCCAAGTTCATCACCAACTGATCGGGAGTTAATTGCGATGGCCTTGCTACAGCTGGAGCGCATCAGCGCACAGTACCCCGGCAGCCCGGAACCGGTATTGGCGGATATTTCCTTGAGCCTTGGGCCCCAGCAATTGCTGGTGGCCCTCGGCCCGTCCGGCAGTGGCAAGACTTCGCTGTTGAACCTGATTGCCGGTTTCGTCGAGCCCAGCGCCGGGCGCATCACCCTCGATGGCGTGCCGGTCAAAGGCCCGAGCGCCGAACGCGGCGTGGTGTTTCAGGACGACGCGCTGCTGCCTTGGCAAGACGTGTTGGCCAACGTCGGTTTCGGTCTGGAACTGGCCGGTGTTTCCCGGGACAAACGTGAAATCCGCGCTCGGGAAATGCTTGCACTGGTCGATCTGTCCGGTTTCGAGAATCGGCGGATCTGGCAACTTTCCGGAGGCCAGAAGCAGCGTGTCGGCCTGGCCCGCGCACTCGCCGCCGACCCTCGCGTATTGCTGATGGACGAACCTTTCGGTGCCCTCGACGCCTTCACCCGCGAACAGATGCAGGAGCTGCTGCTGCAAGTCTGGCAGCGCACCGCCAAACCCGTATTCCTGATTACCCACGATATTGAAGAAGCGGTATTTCTCGCCACGGACCTGATTCTGCTGGCGCCAAACCCCGGGCAAATCGTCGAGCGCCTGAGCCTGGATTTCGGTCAGCGTTACGCCGCCGGCGAGTCCGCACGGGCGATCAAATCCGACCCGCGCTTTATCGAAACCCGCGAACACGTACTCGCCAAAGTGTTCTCCCAACGCAGCGCCGCCACGCGGCAGGAGCGCGCATGAGCAGCTATGAAATTCCGGCCGTGACGGTGAAACCGGGTTCGACGGTGATTCCTGTTCGGCGCAGCCTCAGTACTCGCTGGATCAGCGTGCTGACCCTGGTCGCGCTGGTTGCCCTGTGGTGGGCCGTTACCGTCACAGGAATGATCGAACCGCTGTTCCTGCCGCCACCGTCCGCCGTGCTGCAAAAAGGCTGGTTGCTGGTGACCACCGGCTACATGGATTCGACGTTGTGGCAGCACTTGGGCGCGAGCCTCAGCCGCATCGGTCTGGGTCTTGGTTTTGCCGTGCTGACCGCCGTGCCGGTCGGCATCGCCATCGGTCACAACCGTATTGCGCGCGGCATTCTCGATCCGCTGATCGAGTTCTACCGCCCGATTCCACCGTTGGCCTATCTGCCGCTGATTGTCATCTGGTGTGGCATTGGCGAGCTGTCGAAAGTGTTGCTGATCTACCTGGCGATTTTCGCCCCGATCGCCATCGCCACCGCGACTGGCGTGCGCACCGTCGACCCGGCCAAATTGCGCGCCGCGCAGTCATTGGGCGCGACCCGGGCGCAGTTGATTCGCCATGTGATTTTGCCGAGTGCGTTGCCGGACATCTTGACCGGCGTGCGCATCGGTCTGGGCGTGGGCTGGTCAACGCTGGTCGCCGCCGAACTGATCGCCGCCACCAGCGGCCTGGGCTTCATGGTGCAGTCGGCCGCACAGTTCCTGGTCACCGATGTGGTGGTGCTGGGGATTCTGGTGATTGCGCTGATCGCCTTCGCCATGGAGATGGGCTTGCGTGCGCTGCAACGCAAACTGGTGCCGTGGCACGGCCAGGCTCACTAACAATTTCCCATGTGGGAGCGAGCCTGCTCGCGATGCGGTGTGCCATGCGAAATTGCTGTAACTGACACACCGCTTTCGCCGGCAAGCCGGTCTCGCTCACAGTCGGTACCCCGAATTCAGTAGAGAACCACCATGAGCAACCTGACAATCGTCCCCCTCAGCTCCGCCCTCGGCGCGCAAATCAGCGGCATCGACATCAGCCAGCCATTGAACCTGGAACAGCGCGATGCCATCGAGCAGGCACTGCTCAAGCATCAGGTTTTGTTCTTTCGCGACCAGCCGATCACGCCGCAGCAACAGGCGCGTTTCGCCGCCAACTTCGGCGACCTGCACATTCACCCGATCTACCCGAATGTGCCGGAACAGCCGGAAGTGCTGATCCTCGACACCGCCGTCACCGACGTGCGCGACAACGCGATCTGGCACACCGACGTGACCTTCCTGCCGACTCCGGCGATGGGCGCGGTGCTCAGCGCAAAACTGTTGCCGGAGTTTGGCGGCGACACGTTGTGGGCCAGCGGCATTGCGGCTTATGAGGCGCTGTCCGCGCCGATGAAAAGTCTGCTGGAAGGGCTGACGGCGACGCACGATTTCACCCGTTCGTTTCCGTTGGAACGCTATGGCAACACGCCTGAAGCATTGACTCAGTGGGAAGAGGCTCGCCGCAAGAATCCACCGCTGTCGCACCCGGTCATTCGTACGCACCCGGTGAGCGGGCGCCGTTCGTTGTTCGTCAGTGAAGGGTTTACGTCGAAGATCAATGAACTGTCGGAGACGGAGAGCGAGGCGATTCTGAAGTTTCTGTTCGCCCATTCCACGCGGCCGGAATTCACCATTCGCTGGCGCTGGCAGCAGGACGACATCGCGTTCTGGGACAACCGCGTGACGCAGCATTACGCGGTGGATGACTACCGGCCGGCGCGGCGAGTGATGCAGCGGGCGACGGTGTTGGGGGATGTGCCGTTTTTTCGGTGAGTTCCTGACTTCTTTGTTGCCTGCCCCGGCCCTATCGCGAGCAGGCTCGCTCCCACAAAGTGATCGGTCGACCACAAATATTGTGGTCAACCCCCAACCCCTGTGGGAGCGAGCCTGCTCGCGATATCGGACTGACAGACGCCAGATAACCCGGCGCCGAACACTCATTCAGCCGTCGAAGGCTTCTCCCAAAGATTGATCCCGCCTTCCTGGGCAAACCGGTCAATCTCCGCCAACTCTTGCGCACTGAAGCTCAGATTCTTCAACGCCCCGACGTTCTCGATAATCTGCTCCGGCCGGCTCGCACCGATCAGCGCCGAAGTCACCCGAGGGTCGCGCAGCGTCCAGGCCAACGCCAGTTGCGCCAGGCTCTGGCCGCGACGCTTGGCAATCTCATTGAGCCCACGCACATGGGCGATGTTGGCCTCCGACAGGTGCGAGGACTGCAACGAACCGCCGCCCGGACGATTGACCCGCGCATCCTTCGGAATGCCGTTGAGGTATTTGTCGGTCAACAGACCCTGCGCCAACGGCGTGAACGCAATCACGCCGGTGCCGAGTTCGTCGGTGACATCCAGCAGATCCTTTTCCACCCAGCGATTAAGCAGGTTGTAGGCCGGCTGGTGAATCAGCAACGGCACTTTCCACTCTTGCAACAGCGCCGCCATCTCACGGGTTTTCACCCCGGAATACGACGAGATGCCGATGTACAACGCCTTGCCCTGCTGCACCGCCGTGGCCAGCGCGCTGGCGGTTTCTTCCAGCGGCGTGTCCGGATCGAAACGGTGGGAGTAGAAAATATCCACGTAATCCAGGCCCAGACGCTGCAGGCTCTGATCAAGGCTGGCCAGCACGTACTTGCGCGAACCACCGCCCTGCCCATAAGGACCGGGCCACATGTCCCAACCCGCCTTGCTCGAGATGATCAGCTCGTCGCGATACTGCTTGAAATCTTCACGCAGCAAACGCCCGAAGTTGATCTCGGCGCTGCCGTACGGCGGACCATAGTTATTGGCGAGGTCGAAGTGGTTGATCCCCAGATCGAACGCCGTGCGCAGCAACGAGCGCTGGGTGTCGATCGGCGTGCTGTCGCCGAAGTTGTGCCACAGCCCCAGGGACAACGCCGGCAACACCAGACCGCTGCGACCGACGCGGCGGTAAGGGATGGAGTCGTAGCGGTTTTCGGCAGCGGTGTAGGTCATCGAATCCTCTCTTGTCTGTCTTGAAGTTGGTATCGACTGCTTCGCAAGTTGCCCAGCATACGCCCAGACAAACGTCGATAAACCTCGGACTTGAGGAAATGCTGAAACGTTTCACATATTTTCGATTCAAGGGGCTAACGCGCCCCGGCAAACACCTCCCCCAACCAATCCACAAACACCCGAACCCGTGGCGACATGTGTCGGTTGTGCGGATACAACACTGAAACCGGCATCGGTGGCGGCGGCGTGTCGATCAGGACTTCCTGCACCAGGCCCTGGGCGATCTGCGTTTCCATTCGGTAATGCGGGCACTGGATCAAGCCCAGTCCGGCAATGGCCGAGGCGGCGTAGATTTCTGCGCCGAACACCGAGATCGCGCCCTCGATGGCGACTTCCTGCAATTCGCCATCGACCATGAATTCGAACGGGAACAACTTCGCCGTGGTGCGCGAGACGTAGTTCACAGCGCGGTGATGTTTGAGGTCTTCGAGGGATTTTGGTTCGCCGTATTTGCGCAGGTAAGCCGGGCTGGCGCAGGTGATCTGGCGCAGGTTGGCAACGCGTTTGCCGATCAATGCCGAATCACCCAGCGTGCCAGCCCGCAGCACACAGTCGACGCCTTCAGCGATCAGGTCGACAAAGCGGTCGGCCTCGCTGATGGACAGTTCGATGTCCGGATAGCGCTCCATGAATTGCGGCAAGGCGGGGATGACAAAACTCTTGGCCAGCGTGCCGTGCAAATCCACCCGCAATCGTCCCTTCGGCGCGACGCTGCGAAAAGCCAGTTCAGCTTCTTCCAGTTCCGCCAGCAATTGCACACAGCGCAAGTAGTACGCCTCGCCATCCAGCGTAGGACGCACCTTACGCGTACTGCGCTCCAGTAAACGCGTACCGAGCCACGCTTCGAACTGGTTCAGCGTGTGGGTCAGGGTTGCCCGTGGCAGGTTCAGGTCTTCGGCGGCCAAGGTGAAGCTGCTGCGCTCGTAGATCCGCACGAACACCTTCATCGCTTTGACTTGATCCATGGCGTTCCCGACCTTTGATTGTTGGCGATTATTGAACAGTCAAGGCAACTCTCGTGCATTTATCAGCCTGAGTAAACATGTGAGTCTGGCTTCACCCCAAACGGACACCTACAAAGGATTCACCGCCATGACTACTCAAATTTCGAAAGTTGCCATCGTGACCGGCGCCTCCCGCGGCATCGGCGCCGTGATCGCCAAACAACTGGCCAGCGAAGGTTTCGCCGTCGCCATCAACTACGCCAGCAGTGCCACTGAAGCCTCAAAGCTGGTCGTTGAACTGCGTCAGGCCGGCCATCAAGCCATAGCGATCAAGGCTGACGTGGCCAATGCCGACGATGTACGCCGGATGTTCGATGAAACCGAAACGCAACTGGGCAAAGTCGATGTGCTGATCAACAACGCCGGCATCCTCAAAGTGATGCCGCTGGCGCAGCACACGGACGAACTGTTCGAGCAGAACTTCAACATTCACGCTCGCGGTACTTTCAATACGTTGCGTGAAGCGGCGACCCGTTTGAACAGCGGTGGCCGGATCGTCAATTTCTCCAGCAGCACCGTCGGCATGAACCTGCCGGGTTACGCCGTGTACATCGCCAGCAAAGCCGCGGTGGAGTCCCTGACTCAGGTGTTCGCCAAGGAAATGCGCGGTCGCAACATCACCGTCAACGCCGTCGCCCCTGGCCCGGTGGCGACCGATCTGTTTTTGCACGGCAAGAGTGAAGAGCAAATCCAGACCTTCGCCAAGATGCCGCCGCTGGAACGCTTGGGGCAGCCGGAAGACATCTCGCGCGTTGTGTCTTTCCTGGTCGGCCCAAATTCGGCGTGGGTCAATGGACAGATTCTGCGGGTGAATGGCGGGTTGGTTTAAGCTGCTATGTAGGCAGGATTGACGCCATCGCGGGCAAGTCGAATCGTCGCACCGCTCGCTCCTACAGGAGCGACACAAAACTGTAGGAGCGAGGCTTGCCCGCGAAGGCGGTCTTAAAGACGCACTACACCTGAAGGGAGGAACGCATCATGCACACCACGATCATCATCACCTTCGGCCTGGTCCTCCTGGCGCTGATGCTGTTCATCGGCGAGAACATCGGCTTCAGCCGCCAGACGCTGACCTACAGCTTCATCGTGTTGTGGCTGGCCCTGACGATGATCAACGGCGCCATCGGCGTGGTCACCGCCGGCCAGTCCGTGACCACGGAGCTGGTGGTCGGCAGCATCGTGTTCAGCATCCCGGTGGCGGCGCTGGTGCTGTTCATGGTGATGAGCAGCGAGGCCTGAGCTCAACGCACCAGATGCAAAAACTGCAGGTGCCGCTCGTACTGATCGAGGATGTCGTTGATGACCTGGTCCTTGGTGTAACCCACCAGATCGTAGTCCTGACTGCCCTCGCTCAGGTGCACTTCGGCCCGATAATAACGGCGATTGTTGAGTTGCTTGGGACCCATGCCGCCACGGGCGAATGACGGCGTGAAGTAGCCACGCATCTGCACCTGATAGATGAACGGATGCTGCTCGCCGTGACCGATTTCCAGGCTGACGCTGTCGTTCGCCGGATCGGGTTGAGTGACCACGTTCAAGCCCTTCTCGACGAACACCGCCGACACCTCCTCAATCGCCGGGCGCACCGTCGTGTCGAGGAAGCGATAGACCTCATCCCGCGACGGGAAATGCACCGCCTGACTCAAACGCTGACGCCAACCGCCGCGCCGCGATCCGGACACCGGCGCCAGGGAATGCAGCTGCGCGATCTGCTTCTGCGACTCCAGATAAAACGCTTTGTGCAGGCCCCACATCATCAGTAGCAAGATCATCGAGAACGGCAACGAAGTCAGCACCACCGCTGACTTCAGCGCATCGATGCTGCCCGAAAACAGCAGCGCACTGGTGACCAGCGCGGTCATCGCGCCCCAGAACACCCGCAGCCATTTCGGCCCGTCTTCATCCGGGTTACCGCCCTTGGCCGAGAGTGTCGACAGCACCACGGTGCCGGAGTCGGCCGAGGTGACAAAGAACACGAAGCTGATGAACACCGTGACCGCAATGACGGTTTTGCTCCACGGGTAGGTTTCCAGCAGCAAGTAGAGAGTCATCGATGGGTTGTCGATGGCCGACATGCCGAGCGCGCTCATGCCGTGATTGAGCACCTGGTCGATGGCGCTGTTGCCGAAAATCGACATCCACGCCAGGGTGAAACCGAGCGGGATCAACAGCACGCCGAAGACGAATTCGCGGATGGTGCGGCCACGGGAAATCCGTGCGATGAACAGGCCCACGAATGGCGACCACGCGATCCACCACGCCCAGTAGAACACCGTCCAGCCGCCCAGCCAGTCGCTGGGTTTGTCGTAGGCGTAGAGGTCGAAACTTTTCATCGGCAAGGCGCCGAGGTAGTCGCCGAGGTTCTGGATCAGGGTATTGAGCAGGTGCTGCGTAGGGCCGGCGAACAACACGAACAGCAGCAGCGCACAGGCCAGCAGCATGTTGATGTCGGACATCACCCGCACGCCTTTATCGACGCCGGCCACTGCGACGATGATCGCCGCGCCCATCATCAGCGTGATCAGGCCGACCTGAATCCACTGGGTGTGAGCGATGCCGAACAGGTAATCCAGGCCCGAGTTGAGGTGCAACACGCCGAAGCCCATGTCGGCACCGAGGCCGAACACTGTGGCGATGATGCCGAAGCCATCCACCGCATAACCGATCGGGCCGTTGATGCGTTTGCCGATCAGCGGATAGAGCGCCGAACGCAAGGCCAGCGGCAGGTTATGGCGGTAAGCGAAGTAGGCCAGCGCCATGCCGACGAAGGCGAACACGCCCCAGCCGTGCAGGCCCCAGTGCAGAAACAGAATCTGCATCGCCTGGCGCGCCGCGTCCGCTGTGCCGGCCTCGCCTTGCGGCGGTTGCAACAGATGGGTCAATGGTTCGGACACGCAAAAGAAGAACAGCGTGATGCTGATCCCGGCGGCGAACAGCATGCCGGCCCAGGACAGGTAGCTGAATTCGGGCTCGTCGTGGTCGGCACCGAGCTTGATCTTGCCGTAGCCGGACAAGGCGGTGACCACCACGAAGACCAGATACAGCGTCATCGCGAGCATGTAATACCAGCCGACCGTATTGGCCGCCCAGTTTTGCGCTTGCAGCAACCAGGCGCCGGCTTGTTCAGGCATGGCGATAACGACGATGCCGAACAGAAAAATAAACGTCGCCGCGAAGTAAAACACCGGCGGATTCATGCGGATCTGGCCGCTGGCGGGGGTGGACGATGCACTCATGAAAGGTGCACCTCGAGGGGGTGAAACCGGGCAATCAATAACGGACTCGGCAAGGGCAAGCCTCCTGTTGTGAGCGGGCAGCAAACCGACGGTTTAACTTGAATGAACGTTCAAGTTAAACATGGATAGGGGGCTAAGGACTAATCGCAGGGCTCGGCGGTCGTGTTCGTACGCTAGCTCAAGGATGGGTATGACGTGGGGTTTGGG
>NZ_JAGYFZ010000015.1:0-84685 GCF_019946675.1 Pseudomonas sp. BF-B-15 | reverse complement strand
CCTGTAGGCGCAAGCTTGCTCGCGATGGGCGCTAACGAAGACGCGTGTTATCTGGATAAGCGCGACGATCGTGAGTCCATCGCGAGCAAGCTTGCTCCTACAGACAGCTGGACGCAGTCGCTACTCGGTGGGGGCTAATTGATCCAGCGCCCGATTCACCGCCAACTCGCCCAGCATGATGACTTGCGCAATCCCCAGCAGGGAGTTGCGGCATGTCCCGTCCAGTTGATCCGCCAGGTCCGTCGCCATGACATTGGCCGATGCCAGGGATTCACACGCATGGGCCAGCAGGGTTTCGGTATCGAGCTCCGGGTTGACGATAAACAGGGTGGTGGGTGTTCGCGGAGTGGCTTTGATGTGAGCGTTCTGGGCGGCAGGGTTGAAGTAGAAATCGAGGGCGCGATTGACAGCTTCGCGATGTGCTTCTGAATCGGGATTGTCTTGCGGCGATGCCGGATCGGTGTCCGGTGGATTGGGCGTTACTTTGAACATAAATAAAACTCCTTATGCTAACAACAAGGAGCCATCACCCTCGCTACCAAACGAGGGGTGGTGGCCATACGCAGGTTGGTAGACCGGGCACAAGGAAACCGGCGCGCCCGAAGGCGCCCTGTGCATGACCACCATAAATGCGAGACCAGAAGCCTCAAATGGCGATGCAATGCACCTTATGCAGCTCGGGCTACCAAACCCGATCACTGATTTTCAGCGACCGGAAAACGATAAAGCCCAAGATCAAGGCGCACAAGCCGGCGGATTCTGGCGCAAGCGTAGGCAATGGCGCAAGGCGTTGTAGCCTGCGCGAAGTAACACGAAGTGTTTTTAAACACGCGTGGTTAAACATGAGCAAGCACTGCTGAAAATCGCGGAAGCGCCAGACTGTGCTCGTGGCAGTTTGCAAAGGCAAAACCACTGAATGTGTGTTTGCCGAACGGTTACGACGTGTATCGAGTGATGGATCCAACAGGGGATCGTCACGTCAACACCCAATACCGGGCAAATGCCTGACCGTGGGCTATAACCAATGGGGGGAATCGCCGGGAAGTACGCCCATGAACATGCCCACACAATCGCTCCAGTCCGAAGAGGGCGATGTGCGCTTGAGCTCGCGAAAGCAACCGTTCAATCTGCTGCGCTGGTTTTCCCTCATCAGCATGGCGGTGATTGGTACGGTGGCGGTGGCGCTGGGGGCTGTGTCCACGCGATTTGTGATTACCGAGAGCGTGCAGCGCGATGCATTGCTGACCTCGCAGTTCATTCAGACGATTGCCTTGACCGAGGTGCGCCACGTATCCATTCCCAATGTGCGCAGCATGGGCGAGCTGCTGGACCCGCGCAAGGACAAGGATTTCCCCGACGTAGACCCGATGGCCCGCGCCAACGCCCGGGGCGAATTTCTCGACCACATCGAGCACTTGCCTGACGTGATCCTTGCCAACATCTACGCCCCCGACCGCATGGTGATCTGGTCGACCAACCCGGCATTGATGGGCACCACGATCCATGCCGACGAAGACCTTGAGCGCGCATTCGCCTCCAGGACGCCGGTGTCGACCAGTTATCACGACGTCGACAAGACACGCATGGAGCAAAAGTTCGTCTCGCCGCCGGAATTCATCTTCATCGAAAACTACATTCCGCTGTTCGATGCCGACGGCGAGCACGTCACGGCGATGGTCGAGATCTACAAGGAACCCGAGGACCTGATCAGCCGCATGGAGCGCGGTCTGGTGTTGATCTGGCTGGCTACCGCACTGGGCGGCGGGCTGATTTATCTGGGGCTGTACTGGATCGTGCGGCGTGCGGCGATCCTGTTGGCGGCGCAGCAAAAACAATTGATCACCAACGAAACCTTTGTCGCCCTGGGTGAGATGTCATCGGCGGTGGCCCACAGTTTGCGTAACCCGTTGGCGACCATTCGCTCCAGTGCCGAACTGGCGCTGGAGTTCGACAATGGCCCGGCGCACCAAAACATCAACGACATCATCGGTCAGGTCGATCGCATGTCGACGTGGGTCAGGGAATTGCTGCAATCCTTGCGCCCGCTCACCGATGAACCGGAACCGGTGAACCTGGTGGCGGCGGTGCACGACAGCCTCATGGCCTTCGAGCAGCAGATCGCCAAGGCCTGCGTTCAGGTGGTGTTCGAGCCGAAGGACACGCCCATGGTCCTGAGCCAGCAGATGCAGTTGACGCAGATACTCAACCGTCTGCTGGCCAACGCGCTGGAGGCCATGGACCAGGGCGGCACGCTCACCGTCATTCTGGAGCCGACGGATGCCCGAGACGTCAGCGTGGTGGTGAGCGATACCGGCAGAGGCATGAACGAGGAACAGCGCAGCATGGCTTTTCGGCCGTTTTTCACCACCAAGCAAGGCGGGCTCGGCGTCGGGCTCGTACTGGTCAAGCGGATTATGGAGCGCTGCGGCGGTACGGTGAGCCTGGACAGTCGCGAGGGCGAGGGCACAAGTGTTCGCCTGTCGTTCCAACGCAGTCCCTGAAATGGGGACGAACTTTCCCCGGTTGCGGGTGTCATTCCCCAGTCGTTTTTCGGGGAATGGCAAATTGATGTTGATAAGCCATTGTTTCCACGAGCATTAGTGCGTTTGTATAGGCTGTAGCAAGTCTGGCGAGCTCCTTGCAAAACCCCCATTACCCCCTTCACGACTTCGAGGCGGCTGGTGATGGACAGAAAAGCGCTGCACCCCTGCAAATGGTTTGGTCTCCTGACGCCCCTTAGCGTTTTTGTGGCCATGACGCTCGGCACAACGAGCCTGCGCGCCAGCCCGATCGACGACGAGGGGCAGCCGCCACCTTCCGACCCTTCGGCGTATCACGACGAGCCGGCTGACAAGGCAGGTGCCTTGAACGCCATTTTGACCATGCCCCCCGCCAACCTGGATGCCTTCGACTTGCCGGCTGGCGTCAAAGGCACCCGAGAGACCCCGCTCAAGGAAAACGTCCTTCCGCCGGCGATACAGACCAGCTTCAATTACCCTACCAACGGCAAACCCAGCCCGTTGTACGGTGCTCTGCCGTTCACTCAGCAACTGGTGCTGTTCGAAGAGTTCGGTCCGGAAAAACTCGACCCCACCACCCCGGCGGCGCAGTTGCCGTTTCCACCGGCCGCCATCGGCCCGCTGCCGCAACAGGATCCCACCAGCGTCGCTCGCAGCGCTCCGCCGAGTGCGGCGCTCGACGCTTTCATGCGCCAACCCGGACTGACCCCGTTTCCCAGCCATTATTCCAACGTGGTCGATCGCAACCCTTGGCAGAAGCAGATCGAATTTTTCCTCAACCGCCGTATCGGTTCGTCGGCTGAAGGCCGTCCACCAGGAAAAGGCTGGTCGCACCAGCGCTGGAACGAGTTTTACCCGCAGATCGCCTACAAGACTGTGCAATCCGGCGCACGGGTGAATACCGGGTTGCGTGACAGTCGTCAGATGCACCGCTATGCCATGGGCGAGTTTGGCCCCGGTGGCCTCTATTACAATGTGGCTGGCCTGCCGACGACCGTAGGCACCGCCAAAGGCGTCGATGCGCGTTTTCACCCGAAAATGCCGGTGCAGAACCACAAATCGGTCTGGACCTTCGACGGCACCTTGCCGCCAAAATTGCTCATGGTGCGTTACGGACAACCCGTGCTGATGCGCCATTACAACGCCTTGCCGATCGACCCGTCGGCGAACATGGGTTTTGGTCTGCACACCCTCAGCACCCACGAACACAATGGTCACCAACCGGCGGAAAGCGACGGTTATGCCAACGCATTTTTCTTCCCCGGGCAATTCTACGACTACCGCTGGCCGATCCAGTTGGCTGGCTACGACAGCATCAACACCACGGCTACAGACCCGCGTGCAGCTTTTCCGTGCTCGCCGGGCGAAACCCTGTGGACCAACGACCTCATCCCCAGCCGCAAGACCTGCGACAACGGCACGATCAAGATCCGTGGCGACTGGCGCGAAACCATGAGCACCCACTGGTTTCACGACCACATGCTCGATTTCACCGCGCAGAACGTCTACAAGGGTAACGCGGCGATGATGAACTACTACAGCGCCCTGGACCGTGGCAATGAAGCGGTGAATGACGGCGTCAACCTGCGTTTACCCAGTGGCAACGCCTTGCCTTGGGGCAACCGCGACTACGACGTCAACCTGCTGTTTGCCGATAAAGCGTGGGACAAGAACGGTCAACTGTGGTTTAACCCGTTCAATACCGACGGCTTCCTCGGTGATCAGGTGCTGGTCAACTGGCAGTGGAAACCGGTCCTGGATGTGCGCGCCCGCAGCTATCGGTTCCGCATGCTCAATGGCTCGGTATCGCGCTACTTCAAACTGGCGCTGGTGCGCGAGATCAAGGGCACCGGTGGCGAGTTCCCAGGGCCTGTCGGGTCAGGCTTGTCGTACGCCCGCGTGCCGTTCCACATGATTGCCAACGACGGCAACATCATGGAACACGCCGTGCCGTTCGACGGCACCATGGACCTGGATGCCGACGGCGATACTCAAAATCACAACGCGATCCTGCCAACCATGGGCATCGCCGAACGTTTCGACATCGTCGTCAACTTCTCGAAAAACGGGGTCAAGGCGGGCGACAAGCTGTTCTTCGTCAACCTGCTGGTGCACGAAGACGGCAAGGGCCCGGAAGAACCCGTCGCCCTGGCTGACGTGCTGTCCGAGAAGTACAAGGCCGTCATCAGGCAATCCAGCAAGGGGCCGAAGTGGGAGGACGGTGATCCGGCGATAGGCAAAGTGTTGCAATTCAACGTCAAGGCCTACACCGGCCAGGACCTGGCCATGGACCCGGCGGCCTATGAACCGGCCAAACCGGGCAAGGCTGAAGGCCTGGTGATGATCCCGCTGAAAATTCACCGCGATAATGTGGCCGACAAGGCGCTGCTGGCCAAGGCCCGTCATCGCACCTTCACCTTCGGTCGTTCCGACGGCACCGATTCGGCGCCGTGGACAATCAAGACCGACGGCGGTTTCGGTTTCAGAATGGACCCTCGTCGGCTGAACGTCTCGACCAAACTGGCCTCCGGCCCGACCGATGCCGGCGCCACGGGCTTCGGTACGCTGGAAGTGTGGAACATCAAGCTCGGCGGCGAAGGCTGGAGCCACCCGGTTCACGTGCACTTCGAGGAGGGGATCATCCTCAGTCGCGGCGGCAAGCTACCACCGGAATGGGAAAAATGGGCACGTAAGGACGTGTACCGCATCGGTCCGGAAAAGGACGGCCTGGACAGCGTCGAGATTGCGATCCACTTCCGCGAATTCGCCGGAACGTACATGGAGCACTGCCACAACACTCAACATGAGGACAACTCCATGTTGTTGCGTTGGGACGTTGAGAAACCGGGGCAACTGCAATTGATGCCGGTTCCGCTGCCGAGCTGGGATGGTGTGCGCTACGTGAACTCTGCTGCACTGCCAACCTTCCGCACTGGCGATGGCTACGGCCCACAAGTGGTGATCAAGCCATGATCCGCAGGGGAGCCGACATGACACTGCACACGCCGCGCTCCCGCGCACTGGGCATGCACCTGATTCTGGTACTGGTGACGTTTTTGCTGGCCAGCCAGGTGCTGCTCGCTCATGAAGGTGCACTGTCGCCGTCGCCGACGGAATCGGCGACACCCTGGGGGCGCGATTACTTTCCCAACACCTTGCTGACTGACCAGGACGGTCGGCAGGTGCGTTTTTTCGATGACATGATCAAAGGCAAAGTGGTGGTGATCAACTTCATCTTCACCACGTGCAGCGATTCCTGCCCGCTGGAAACCGCGCGCCTGCGCCAGGTGCAGCAGTTGTTGGGGCCCCGGGTCGGTCAGGATATTTTTTTCTATTCGATCAGCATCGACCCGTTGAGCGATACACCCGAGGTACTCAAGGCCTACGCGCAGCGCTTCAAAGTCGGACCGGGCTGGCAGTTCCTCACCGGGGAGTTCGAGGCCGTCACCGACCTGCGCAAAAAGCTCGGGCTGTTCATCGAGGGCGTCGACAACGGTCGCAGCAAGGACCACAACCTGAGCCTGATCGTCGGCAACCAGGGCACCGGTCGCTGGATGAAAGCCTCACCGTTCGAGAACCCATGGATCCTCGCCGATCAGTTGGCCAATACCTTGCAGAACTGGAAGCAACCCAGTGTTGAAGAAAATTATGCCGATGCGCCCGAGATCCGCCCGCCGAGCAACGGCGAAGAGTTGTTTCGCACCCGTTGCGCCTCGTGCCACAGCCTCGGGCCGCAAGACGGGCAGGGCATCGGCATGCGCGCCATCGGTCCGGACCTGATCGGCGTAACCCGCGTGCGCGATCCCGCCTGGCTCAATCGCTGGATCCGCGAACCGGATCGCATGCTGGCCGAAAAAGACCCGATCGCGCTGGAACTGTTTCAACGCTTCGACAAAATCCCGATGCCAAACCTGCGCCTTGATGAGAAAGCGGCGCAGTCCATCATAGATTTTTTGCAGGAGGAAACCGATCGTCAGCAATCGTTGCAAGCGGCGCAGGTGCCATAGCGGCGAATTACTATCATTGAACCGCCGACTCGATCAATGACACCTACACTGATGCGAAACGCCACTGAATAGGCTTCAAGCCAGTACCGAATTCAGGACCCACCATGCAGATACTCGAACAACAAAAAGTACCTGCTCCGTCGAACCTTCCGGCGGGGGAATGCACGAGCTGGCGTGGCGAATTCAATCTGCTGCGCTGGTTTTCCTTTGCCAGTTTTTTGATCATTGCCGCCGTGGCGGCGGGGCTGGGGTACATCTCCACCCGTTTCGTGGTGGAGGAGAGCATCGAACGCGATTCCATGCTGACCGCGCAATTTATCCAGGCCATCGGTGCTGCCGAAATTCGCCACGCATCGATTTCCCCGGAAAGAACCATGGGCGAAATGCTCGATTCTCGCCTGGATAACGCCCATCCCGACGTGAATCCGGGCGCACGTGCTGCGGCGCGCATCGAGTTTCTCGATCATGTGGCGAACCTGCCGGACCTGCTGTTGGCCACGGTGTATGCCCAGGATCGCACCGTGGTCTGGTCGACCAACCCGGAGCTGATCGGCGTACGCATCGAAGACGACGATGAACTGGACGAGTCTTTCGAAATGAAGGAACCCGTTTCCACCAGCTACCACGAAGTCGATGAAGAACGTCCCGAACAAAAACTGTTGCACGAGCCCCAGTACCTGTTCGTTGAAAACTACATCCCGATGTTCAACGCCGACAAAAGCAAAGTCATCGCCATGGTCGAGGTCTACAAGGAGCCTACTGATCTGGTTGAACGTATCCAGCGCGGTTTCAAGGCCATCTGGCTGGCCACCGTGCTCGGTGGTGCCGCCATCTACTTGGGGCTGTTCTGGATTGTGCGGCGTGCGGCGAAGCTGATCGAGAGCCAGCAGAAACAGCTGATTGCCAACGAAACCTTCGTCGCGCTGGGGGAAATGTCTTCGGCCGTAGCCCACAGTTTGCGCAACCCGCTGGCGAACATTCGCTCCAGCGCTGAACTGGCCCAGGAAATCGCCAGTCAGAGCGCGCAGAAGAACATTGGCGACATCATCAACCAGGTCGATCGCATGTCGCGCTGGGTTCGCGAGTTGCTGGTGTCGTTGCGGCCGGTGAATGACGACTACGAAACGGTAGACCTGGTGTTGGCCATCGACGACACCCTGAGTGCCTTTGACGCGCTGATCAAGCGCTCCGGTGTCGAAGTCCGATTCACACCGCAGGTTTGCCCACCGGTCGTCAGCCAACAGGTGCTGCTCACGCAAATTCTCAATAGCCTGTTCGCCAATGCCCTGGAAGCCATGCCCAAGGGCGGCGTGCTGAGCATCGATATCGAGTCGCCGCAGTCCGGACTCTTGCGCATGACCCTGAGCGATACCGGCAAGGGCATGACCAAACAGCAACAACAAATGGTTTTCAAACCGTTTTTCACCACCAAGCAAGGCGGGTTGGGTGTGGGCCTGGCCCTGGTCAAAAGAATAATGGAGCGTTTTGAAGGTTCGGTCGAACTGACCAGCCAGGAGCAGGAAGGAACCCGCGTTTGTCTGAACTTCAAAGTGGCAACGGGAGGGGAATATGGGGTACAGCATTCTGCTGGTCGAGGATGACGAAATCCTCGCCGGGAATCTTCAGACCTACCTGGAACGCAAAGACTTCGAGGTGACGGTCTGCCACTCGGCTGAAGATGCGCTGAAGCAAATGAACACGTTTGCCCCGGACGTCGTACTGACCGACAACTCGTTGCCGGGCATGAGCGGTCACGATCTGATCCAGAAGCTGCGTATCAGCGCACCGGATCTGAAAGTGATCATGATGACCGGCTACGGCAATGTCGAAGACGCCGTGGTGGCGATGAAAGAAGGCGCGTTCCATTACGTCACCAAACCGGTGGCGCTGCCGGAACTGAAGCTGTTGCTGGATAAGGCCCTGGCCACCGAGCGGATGGAGCGCACGCTGTCGTTCTATCAGGAACGCGAAGCGCAGAAGTCAGGGGTGCAGGCGTTGATCGGCGAATCGGGGCCCATGGTCTTCCTGAAAAACACCATCGGCCAGTTGCTCGACGCGGAGCGCCGGATGGCCAACGCCGATTTGCCGCCGGTGCTGGTGGAAGGCGAGACGGGCACCGGCAAGGAACTGGTGGCCCGCGCGCTGCATTTCGACGGCCCGCGCAGCAAGGGCCCGTTCATTGAATTCAACTGCGCGTCGATTCCCTCCAATCTGGTGGAGTCGGAGCTGTTCGGCCACGAGAAGGGGGCATTCACCGACGCCAAGGACCGTCGCGTCGGCCTTGTGGAAGCGGCGGATGGCGGCACCTTGTTTCTCGATGAAGTCGGGGAAATGGACCTGCTGCTGCAAGCCAAACTGCTGAAGCTGCTGGAAGACCGGACCATTCGCCGGGTCGGTTCGGTGAAGGAGCGCAAGGTTGATTTGCGGGTGATCAGCGCAACCAATTGCAACCTCGAACAAATGGTCCAGCAGGGCAAGTTCCGCCGCGACCTGTTCTTCCGTTTGCGTATCATTTCGATCAAGGTGCCGCGCCTTTATACCCGTGGCGAAGACGTCCTGTTGCTGGCCCGGCACTTCCTCGCCATCCACGGCAAACGCTATGGCAAACCGAACCTGCATTTCAGCGAACAGGCCGAAGAATTGCTCATGAGCTACAGCTGGCCGGGCAACGTGCGCGAGTTGCGCAACATGCTCGAACAAACCGTGCTGCTGGCCCAGTACGACACCATCGCCGCGCACCAGTTGAACGTCTGCCTGAGCCTGGTGGACGAGCCGGTGGCGATGCCCGAGGCGCCCCATAACGAAGTGCGCCCGGCGTACAACGGCAACGAGTCGATGAACCTGCCGGAGGTCGAGCGCGACATGGTGCGCAAGATGCTCGACAAGACCGACTGGAACGTCACCAAGTCCGCGCGTCTGCTGGGTTTGAGCCGCGACATGCTGCGTTACCGGATCGAAAAACTCGGCCTCGCCCGCCCGGACAAGCGTCAGTGGTAGACGGGCGTCGCCTGGCCCTGCCGACTGAGGCAGGCCAGCAGGCAGGTCGGGTCGACGACTTCTTCGTTCACGTAGACGCCGAGTTCCGGGTCATAGGAGCGGATGAACACCCGGACGGTGGCATCCGCGACGGTCGGCAACCGTGAATCGGAGAACACGTGCTCGCTGGAGATCGGGATGAAATCCTGCGGCGCCGTGGGAATGTACGAGCGCGGTGGCACCGTGCTCAACGTCGGCGGAACGGGGTGGGCGAACGGCTGGTTTTCGCCGTAATAGTTGAACTCGCTGCTGTACCCGGACGGCGGCGTCAGGTTGTCATCCGCGTGAACCCCCGTGGTGGCGGTCAGGCAGAAGATGAACAACAGCATCAAATCGGTGTGTTTCATGGCAGCACCTGCGAAATCGGTTGTCCCGCAATTCCCCAAGGCCATTAACTATAGCTGCCGTACGGGGGCGTTGCCGGCTTACAACATTCCAACAAACGCTACATGGGTTTTTCAAAAACGCTGATCTAGACTCGGGCCGGTCTGATAAACCCGAGTTCTGGAGCGTGCAATGGAAATGCTGACCAAAGAAAAAGCCATCGCCAGCAACCGCGATGCGTGGAATGACTCCGCCCGACACCACAAAGACAATCCCGAATGGCCGTCCCTGTTGAAGGCCGTGGCACTGGGCGATTTCTGCTGCATCGACGACACGTTGCGCGGCGTGCTGGAGCAGGTCGGTGTCGATGGCAAAGACGTGGTGCAACTGGGCTGCAACAACGGCCGCGAAAGTCTTGCACTGTTTGCGCTCGGTGCCCGCAGCGTCGTCGGCGTTGACCAGTCCGCAGCGTTTCTCGACCAAGCGCGGGAACTGGCTTCCCGCTCGCCGCACGCGCCTGAATTCGTCGAGGCCGACATTCATCACCTGCCGAGTGAACTGCACCACCGGTTCGATGTGGCCCTGATCACCATCGGCGTATTGGGCTGGATGCCGGACATTGGCGAATTCTTCCGCCACGTCGCCCGCACCCTCAAGCCCGGCGGGGCGTTGGTGGTGTACGAAACCCACCCGTTCCTGGAAATGTTCGACCCCGAATCAGACGATCCCTTTCGCCCGGTCACTTCGTACTTCCGCCGCGAACCTTTCGTGCAGGACCAGCCGATCGTCTACGAAGGCAAGGTCGAACAGCAGGCCGCGACGTCCTACTGGTTCGTCCACACCCTCAGCGAGATGTTTACCGGCGCCATCGAGGCGGGGTTGCAGATCAGCCACTTCAAGGAATATCCGCATTCCAATCGGGAGGAGATTTATGATCAGTATCAGCAGCGAGAGGCGCAGTTGCCGTTGTGTTTTACGTGGGTGGGGGTGAAGTGCTGAGTTTTTGAGCCGAAAATGAGTTGCCCCTATCGCGAGCAGGCTCGCTCCCACCTTGATCTTTGGCGCAACGAAGATCCAATGTGGGAGCGAGCCTGCTCGCGATGGGGCCCTTACAGCCTGTGCAAACCTGAAATTTGTCCCAACTCCACTTCCGCGGCCGCTATTCTTTGCCCACGCCCCTCAAACAGGTTCACCCATGCTTTCGGTCCAAGGCGTTTTCAAAAGCTACGCCACTCCGCAAGGTCCGCTTTCGGTGTTGCAAGGTGTCGACCTGACGCTGAAATCCGGCAGCAGCCTGGCGCTGATGGGCGAGTCGGGCAGCGGCAAAAGCACCTTGCTGCATTTGATCGCCGGGCTGGACAAGGTCGATAGCGGCAGTATCCGCAGTGGTGAACATCAGCTAGAACGGATGAATGAAGGGCAACTGGCGAACTGGCGACGCACCGAAATCGGCCTGGTGTTCCAGCAGTTCAACCTGATCGGCAGTTTGCGCGTGGAGGACAATCTGGCGTTCCAGGCGCGGCTGGCGGGGCGGCATGATGCGCGCTGGCAGGCGCATCTGGTCAAGCGTCTGGGCCTGGGCGATGTGTTGCGGCGTTATCCCGAGCAGTTGTCCGGCGGCCAGCAACAGCGAGTCGCGCTGGGCCGGGCGCTGGCATCGCAACCCAAATTGCTGCTGGCCGATGAACCCACCGGCAGCCTCGATGAAGCCACCAGCGATGAAGTGCTGAAGTTGTTGCTGGAACTGCTCGACGACAGTCCGACGACGTTGTTGATGGTCACCCACAGCCCGAGAGTGGCCGCGCGGCTGGCTGAAAAAGTGGTGCTGCACCGTGGCCGTCTGGCTGGCGCGGACGAGCACTGAGGTGAGGGTCTTTCGCGAGACGTTGCGGGCGCTGCTCAGCCATTGGCGGCAGCACCCGGTGCAGTTTTTCAGTGTGCTGACCGGGCTGTGGCTGGCCACCAGCCTGCTGACCGGTGTGCAGGCGCTCAACAGTCAGGCGCGGGAAAGTTACGCGCGAGCCAGTCAGTTGATCGGCGGTGAGCCGCAGGCCAGCCTCAGCGCACCCGGTGGCGGGACTTTTTCTCAGTCATTGTTTATCGAACTGCGCCGCGCCGGTTGGCCGGTGTCGCCGGTGCTGCAAGGGCGGGTGACGCTCAAGGGCCATGAAGACCAGCGCTTGCAACTGATGGGCATCGAGCCGGTGTCGCTGCCGGCCGGGTCAGCGGTGGCCGGGCGGGCATTGGACATTGAGCAGATCGTCCGGTTTTTCAGCCCGCCGGGCAGCACCTGGATTTCGCCGCAGACGTTGCAAGCGTTGGGCATGCGCGAAGGCGAGCAGCCGTTGACGTTGAGCGGTGCCGCCTTGCCGCCGCTGCATGTACAAACCGACATGGCCCCCGGCGTGTTGCTGGTGGATATCGGCTTCGCCCAGCAGATTCTGGGGCTGCCGGAGCAACTGTCTCGTCTGCTGCTGCCCAAGGATTTCACCGCCACCTTGCCGGATCAGTTCAAAAGCCAGCTCCAACTCAAAAGCAGCGGCGAAGAAAACAACCTCTCGCGCCTCACCGAAAGTTTTCATCTGAACCTCGATGCCTTGGGTTTTCTGTCTTTCGTGGTCGGCCTGTTCATCGTTCACGCGGCCATCGGGCTGGCGCTGGAACAACGCCGAGGGCTGCTGCGAACCTTGCGCGCCTGTGGTGTCAGCGCACGGATGTTGATCGCTTGCCTCGCCGTTGAACTGGGCGGCCTGGCACTGATCGGCGGCCTCGCCGGCGTTGCCAGCGGCTACCTGCTGGCCAGCGTGCTGCTGCCGGATGTCGCTGCGAGTTTGCGCGGTTTGTACGGTGCCGAAGTGGCGGGGCAGTTAAGCCTCAGTCCATGGTGGTGGCTCAGTGGCGTCGGCTTGAGCCTGTTCGGCGCGTTGTTGGCCGGTGCCAACAGTTTGTTGCGGGCGGCGCGTCTGCCGTTGCTGGCCCTGGCCGATCCGCAAGCCTGGCATCAGGCTCACGCACGCTGGTTGCGGCGCCAGGCGTGGGTCGCGGCGATTGCCGGCGTGATCGCGTTACTGGCGCTGATCCGGGGCGACAGCCTCGCCAGTGGATTTGTGCTGATGGCGGCATTGTTGATCGGTGCCGCACTGGCGCTGCCGGTGGTGCTCAACAGCGTGCTGAACCTGACGCTGCAGCGCAGCCGCTCGGTGCTCGGCCAATGGTTTCTCGCCGATTGCCGCCAGCAACTGCCGGCCCTGAGCCTGGCGCTGATGGCGCTGCTGTTGGCATTGGCGGCGAACATCGGCGCCGGCAGCATGACCGCCGGTTTCCGCCAGACCTTCAGCAACTGGCTCGAACAACGCCTGACTGCCGAGCTGTACGTGAACCCGCAAAATCCGGCCCAGGCCCGAGAACTGCAGAGTTGGCTCAAACAGCAACCCTCCCTCAGCGCGGTGCTGCCCAACTGGCAGGTGTCGATCCAGTTGCAAGGCTGGCCGGCGGACGTGTTCGGCGTGATCGATCACCCGACCTATCGCCAGCACTGGCCGCTGTTGGAGGCCTTGGGCGACAACCCGTGGGACCGGCTGGCCAAGGACGACGCCTTGATGCTCAGCGAACAACTGGCGCGGCGGTTGAAAGTGCATCTGGGCGACCACCTGACGATTCCCACACCGGCGGGCCCCTGGTCGCCGCGAATCGTCGGGATCTACGCCGATTACGGCAACCCCAAGGGCCACCTCCTGGTCAACGTCAATCACCTGCTGCGCGGCTGGCCGCAACTGACGCCGAACCGTTTCAACCTGCGCATCGACCCGCCGTTGATTGCGCCGTTCCTGCAAACCCTGCAAGCGCGCTTCGCCCTCGATGACAGTCGCATCGTCGATCAGGCCCGGCTCAAGGGCTGGTCCACGCAAGTGTTCGAACGCACCTTCGCCGCCACTGCCGCGCTGAACAGCCTGACCCTCGCAGTTGCGGGCGTGGCGCTGTTCATCAGCCTGCTGACCCAGAGTCAGAGCCGCCTCGGACAACTCGCGCCCCTGTGGGCGCTGGGCGTGACGCGCCGGCAATTGATGCTGCTCAACCTCGGGCAAACCTGGCTGCTGGCAGTGCTGACGCTGATGTTGGCGTTGCCGTTGGGCATCGCGCTGGCGTGGTGCCTGGACACGGTGATCAACGTTCAGGCGTTCGGCTGGCGCCTGCCGTTGCGGGTCTTTCCGTTGCAGCTGTTGCAGTTGATGGGGCTGGCGTTGTTCGCGACCTTGCTGGCGTCGGCGTGGCCGCTGTACGCGCTGTATCGCTCGCAACCGGCGGACCTGCTGAGGACGTTTGCTCATGAGGATTAAGCTCGGCGCGTTGTTGCTGGCACTTTTTTTGAGCGGCTGCGATGACACGGCGCCGGTTGAAAAAGGCTTCGCCGGGCTCGGAGGTGAAGCCGCCGCGTTCACACCGGTAGTGCCCGGCCGGGTGTTCAGCTTCCCGACGGATCACGGTCCCCACGATGGCTTTCGGATCGAGTGGTGGTACGTCACGGCTAACCTCAAGGACGATCAGGGCCGCGAGTTCGGCGTGCAATGGACGCTGTTTCGCAGTGCGTTGAAAGCCGCGCCCGAGGTGGCGGGGTGGGGCAATCAGGTGATCTGGTTGGGGCATGCTGCGGTGACGTCTGCCACGGTGCATCATGCTGCCGAGCGCTATTCCCGGGGCGGCGTTGGTCAGGCGGGGGTGAGTCTTGACCCGTTCAATGCGTGGATCGACGACTGGCGATTCAGCAGCCAGGGCGCCGATCCTCTGGCGGAGCTTCAACTCAGTGCCCGCGACAAGGCGTTCAGCTACCAGCTGCGGCTGACGTCCACGCGTCCACTGGTGCTTCAGGGCGACAAGGGTTTCAGTCAGAAATCCGAACAGGGCCAGGCGTCGTACTACTACAGCCAGCCGTTTTTCCAGGCCCGCGGCACGTTGGATATCGACGGCAAGGCCTATCAGGTCAGCGGTCCAGCCTGGCTTGACCGCGAGTGGAGCAGCCAGCCACTGACCGCCAATCAGACAGGTTGGGACTGGTTTTCCCTGCACCTGGACAGCGGCGAACAGGTCATGCTGTACCGCATGCGGCAGAAAAACGGCGAGCCGTATCTCACCGGCACCTGGATCGACGCGCAGGGCCAGACTCAGTTATTGCACGCCGCCGACATCACCCTCACACCACAAGACACCGCGACAGTTGCCGGTCGTTCGATGCCGGTTCGCTGGTCAATCAAAATCCCCGCCAAGCACCTCGACATCACCCTCGATGCCCTCAATCGCAATGCCTGGATGAGTTTGCGCATTCCATACTGGGAAGGCCCCGTGCGCCTGAGCGGCAGTCACGCGGGGCAGGGCTATCTGGAAATGACCGGGTATTGAGCCGCAGCTCTCGACAGCGCGTGCCTCGAAATACCGCGTCCACCCGTGCAAGAGACGGCGGACAATCGCTGAACAGCGTCTATGCTCAGTGGCACAGACGGCGCCGAACCTCGATTCAGAGCCGTCTGCTGCCATCCACCACAGGGAATGTTCCGCTTATGAAACTTCATGCTCTGACCAAAGCCATCACCCTCGCCACCGTGCTGTCCACTGTCAGCTTCAGCGCCGTGGCAGCGGACATTCCGTTGTCTGCCGTCGTTGAAGCCGATCAAGTCACGACCAAAGTCCTGGCCGTAGACGCCGCCAACCATCAAGTCGTCCTTGAAGGTGCTGAAGGCCGTGAGGTGAATGTACAACTGAGCGACAAGGCCAAGAATCTGGGTAACCTGAAGGTCGGTGATAAGGTCACTGTCGAGGTTATCCGCTCGGTTGCCGCTTACCTCGACACCGATGTCGACAAAGGTCTGCCGGGCTCTACCGAACGCACCGGAGAAATCCGCGCCACCAAAGACGACCCCAACCCTGGGGGTGAAGCCTTCCGTCAGGTGCAGGTACAACTGCAAATCACCAAAATTGATGTGGCGAAAAATCAGGTGACCTTCAAGGGGCCCCGCGGACACTCGAAAACCATCAACGTTGAAAAACCTGAAGTTCAGAAAAAACTGAAAGACTTGAAAGTAGGGCAGAGCGTCGTCGTGACCTATACCGATGTATTGAAAGTGACCACTCAACACTAAAGTTGAGTCTTGGCTCTACAGCTTGATCATTCCTGTACAGTTTCTTGTATAGGAATGATCAGAATTAATGGTCTAACTGGTGGGTTTAAAAAGTTGTCGGCGTGATATTGCAATCGACATTTTGTTAAACATTGTGTACACAAATTTCATGTTTATGCACACGGACATATCCGCCAACTTCTATTAAAATCCCTCCCGTTCGCCCAGTGTCAGGGCTCTTTACCAGTGCATGGATTGCCGAGGCCATTACACTGGGCGAACACCTTCTTCAAGTGCAATATGCACTGCATAAATCCGATAGGATGCCCAGCATTTCTTATAAAGGATGAAAACGGCAGCCGCCGTTCTGACACGGATGAAACCTCTCTCCCTTTATCACCCGGCCCTCTACTGGCTGCGCGTGTGGCAAAAAAGACTGTTCCGCCAACTGGCATGGCGCTTCTCCCGCAAACGTTACGCTCGCCCGAAAGACACCTTTGAGCGCTTGCCGTACCGATACCTCAAACACACCTCCAAACTGATCCGCAAACTCGGCAACTCCGATGTGCAGCTGCAACACAACAAAGTCGTGAACCTGAAATTGGCGGTGGCTTCAATAGACGGCGTGGTCATTGGCCCCGGTGAATACTTTTCCTTCTGCCGTCTGGTCGGCCGACCGACCCGAAAACGCGGTTACGTCGAAGGCATGGAACTGTCCTTTGGTGAAGCACGCAGCGGCGTCGGTGGCGGGATTTGCCAACTAAGCAACCTGATCCACTGGATGGCGATTCACTCCCCGCTGCTGGTAGTCGAACGATCGAATCACAGCTTCGACCCATTTCCTGACGAGGGGCGCGTGCTGCCATTCGGTTCCGGGGCGGCGATCTTTTACAACTACATCGACCTGGTGCTGCACAACCCGACAGATCGGCACTTTCAGTTGAAGTTGAAAGTGGCTGAGCAGCAGTTGGAGGGGGAGTTGTTGTGTGACCAGGTCCGGGCGTTTCGGTATCACGTTTATCAACGGGAACACCGGTTTGTGCGTGAATGCGGGCGGGTGTTTCGGGAGAATGAAATCTGGCGGGATGTGAGGAGCAAGGGGCAGGAGAGTCGGGTGTTGGAGAGTGCGCGGCTTTATAAGAATCGGGTGGTGGTCAAGTATGAGGTTGAAGAGAGTTTATTGGCTGAACGTGCATAAAAAACGGGCGATAATTTGATCGCCCGTTTTTCTTAACTTGTTTTTTGCATCGGGTGCTTACTGGCGTTGAAATACTCCATGAAGCTCTGGCCCTGAGCAAAGGCTTTTTCAATCCTGGCGCTCTGTGCAACCAACTCGGCACTTGGCGTTGCCCATTGCTCCGGCGGCAGTGGTTTCGACCAGTCTGCAATCGAGTCCGGCAGCGCTTTCATACTGTAGCCATGGTCCCACTCTGCAACCCAGTAAGGGAAACGCCACCAAGTGATCAGGTGTGTCAGGTACCACCAGCCAACGCCAAGCGCCGAGCGCCGAGCGCTCGTTGTGTTGGTATTCCTCATGCATATCGGCACGCTCTTGATCGAAGGTATGGCGGCCTTCGTAAGGCGCCTTGCCGGGGCAGTACTGCGGTCCTTTTTCCATATAAACGCGGATTGCTTCCCACTCGCCCAAGCCATGGATGGGTGTTGCTACACCTTGGTTTACGAAGTGGACTGTGTCGGACTTGGGATCGTCGAATGCCATGCCAAAGGTGTAAGTGCTGATGATGCCTTCGCCGGTTGAACCGGTACTGACTGAGAGCCAGGCGACCAGTTCTTCCCATGGCTGGATGACGGGGTCGTCGGAGTTGTTGGGGAAGAAACAGACTTCGCGGCGTTGGCGATTGAAGCGGATGGGGCGGGTCTTGGATTTATTGAGAGTGGTACTGATCACCGCATACAGTCCTAAAACCGCTGCGCCTGCCGCTCCCCAAGCACCGATGGCAGCACCCATGGGAAAAAACTCTTTGAAAATGTATATAAATGTTCGGTCGTAGGGATCACCGATACTCATCAAGCCTGCGATAAAAGGTCCTACTATCAAACTTACAATCAACAAGAGCATTACACTTGCGATCATCACTCTGGCCTGGAAAGCCTTATTGAAGTTGCTACTACCGACATCGAGATAAGTATCGTTGACCTCAAGAAAGCTTCCACCCAAGTCCATTGGTGTCTGCCCGGTAGGAATGGGTAGTGGTGAAAAGAACAATGCCTCGCCAGTGGCAAAACGTCGGGTCTCACCAGCGACAGGGCGCTGATTGCTCAAGTCCCGCCAATCACCGGGTTGTTTGATATCTACGCTCATAATGCCGAACTATCCGCTGATTCTTTTGCCTCGGTTTTGCTGAGGTTGGCCTTGAAGTACGTCATGAAGTCCTGTCCTTGAGAAAAGGCCTTTTCGATCTTTGCGCTTTGCTCGTTCAAAGCTGAACTCGGTTTCGCCCATTGCTCAGACGGTAAGGGTTTGGACCACTCAGCAATGGATTCAGGTAGAGACTTCATGCTGAAACGATGGTCCCATTCCGCTACCCAGTACGGAAAACGCCACCAGGTGATCAGGTGTGTCAGGTACCACCAGCCAACGCCTAAAGCGGAACGCTCGTTGTGCTGGTATTCCTCATGCATGTCTTGTCGTTCTTTATCGAAGGTGTGACGGCCTTCGTAGGGGGCTTTGCCAGGGCAGAGCTCTGGGCCTTTTTCCATGTAGACGCGTATGGCTTCCCATTTACCCAAGCCGTGAGCAGGAGTCATTACGCCTTGTCTCACAAAGTGCACTACGTCAGCTCCGGAGTCGTCGAACGCCATACCAAAGGTATAGGCGCTTGCTACTCCCACTCCAGTAACCCCTGTACTGATTGAGAGCCAAGATACTGTCTCTTCCCATGGTTGAATGACGGGAACGTCAGAACCTTCGGGGAAGAAGCAGACTTCACGACGTTGGCGGTTGAATCGAATTGGACGGGTGCGGGACTTCGCTCTGGTAGTGCTCAAGATAACGTAAGTACCCAGAAGCGCGGCTATTCCTCCTCCCCAAAGACTAAAGGTCACACCGAAATGGAACATACCTGCAGCTCTGTCCCAAAAGGATTCGGAAAATGGATTTCCCCAAGTAGTAGATCCTGCAAGCAAAGGCAGAACAATCAGGCATGAGAAGATGAATATCATACCGAGCCCAATCATTGCCCTGGCTTGGAAAGCCTTGCCGAAATTACTACTGCCCACGTCAAGGAATGTCTCGTTGACTTCAACGAAGCTTCCGCCGAGATCCATGGGAATTTGCCCGGTAGGCACCGGCAGTGGCGACAAAAATAGAGCCTCTCCAGTAGCAAAACGACGAGTTTCACCGACGACAGGACGCTGCTGTTGTGTATCGAACTCGTCGTACTGCGCAGAGATAGGCGGCATTCGGAAAGCCATAAAGGGTGTTCGGCCTAGGACGCGCCCACTGTGGGCTCTTGAGCCGGTTCGGAAAATTTCACCTTGAAGTAATCCAGCAGGTTCTGGCCTTTCGCAAATGCTTTTCGGATCTCAGCACTTTCCTTCATCAAATCATCGCTAGGTACCGCATGTTCTTCAATAGGACGTGATAGTGACCAATCCAGTACTTCCTTGGGGAATCCTGCTTTGGGGCGGTTATTGATCCAGGCTGCGATGTAGCAGGGTATCGTCCAGCCACTGAAAAACTGAATTGTCAAAAAGCCCCATATATATCGAAGGAATGAATGATGAGAACGATATCCTTGTCTGCACATATGGAAATAGGCGACTGAACCTGCTTCGAATTCATCTGATTGCCCCATAGGTAATGCTTGAAGCCCTTCTTCCATATAGACGCGTATGGCCTCCCACTCAGCTATGGCTTGGTTCAAGTTCCCGCTCGGAACGCTGACCCAAAGCACATCGCCATTTTTGTCACGAAGTCCGATCATCAGTTTGAATTCGGGGATTACAGCATATTGAGTGATCAGCTTGCTCACTGAAACGCTCGCAATGACTTCTTCCCACGGAACATAACGAGGAGACATTCCCTTCTTGGGAACAAAAACAACTTCCCGGCGCTGGCGATTGAAACGTACTGGAGGTTGATTGCTGACTTGGCGAATGGCAAAGAAAAACACGCAAAGGTAAAGAGTGGCAAGCGCACCCACAAAACCCCAAACCGCAATGCTTGTAAAGAAATCCAGCCAACTACTCCAGAACGGCTCTACATCTCTTCTTATCCAAGATCCAAGCCCCGTTGTAAAAAAAAGAAAAATCAACAGGAACATCACCGCCCCGATTCCAGCTCGGGCCATAAACTCAAAGCTTCCTCGAGAAATAGCAAAGTCTAAAAAAACTTCATTGGCATAGCGGTGCAGTTGGCGCGCACTGAAAGGCAACAGCCCTGTAGGGACGGGTCTAGGTGATAAGTAGACAATCTCCGTGTCGGAGTCACTTTCAAAATCTCCGGCATGAGGTAGTCGGTCGTATTTATGCTTCAAGGACGCGGCTCATCGTTTCCATTCAGTTATTTATCGATTCTTCTGTCTCATTTGCGTTTAGATTTGCCTTGAAGTAAGTCATGAAATCTTGTCCCTGAGCGAAAGCCTTCTCGATCTTGGCGCTTTGCTCCTTCAAAGCTTGGCTTGGCTTCGCCCACTGCTCAGGCGGAAGAGATTTCGACCACTCAGAAATGGATTCAGGTAGAGATTTCATGCTGAAACGATGATCCCATTCCGCCACCCAGTACGGAAAGCGCCACCAGGTGATCAGGTGTGTCAGGTACCACCAGCCAACGCCTAATGCTGAGCGCTCGTTGTGCTGGTATTCCTCGTGCATGTCTTGTCGTTCTTTATCGAAGGTGTGACGGCCTTCGTAGGGTGCTTTGCCAGGGCAGAACTCTGGACCTTTTTCCATGTAAACGCGTATGGCTTCCCATTTGCCTAGTCCATGAATAGGAGTCATGACCTCCTGTGTAAGAAAGTGCACCGTATCGGCCTTGGGATTATCTATGGCCATGCCAAAGGTGTAGCTACTGATTACGCCTACTCCTGTAAATCCGGTGCTGACTGAGATCCACGCAACCGTGTCTTCCCAAGGCTGGATCACTGGTTCGTCGGAACCATCCGGGAAGTAACAGACCTCTCGGCGCTGACGGTTAAATCGGATAGGTCGGGTACGGGCTTTGCTTCTGGTGGTGCTGATAATCGCGTACAGGCCGATCAGCGCTGCTCCTCCTCCACACCAGAGCGCTAGTGATAGTCCAAACTCAAAAAAATCGCTGAAGTAAAACCAAAAGCTTCTACCGAATGGATTTATGAATGCTGCGAAGCCCATCAAGGTTGGGAGAACAAACAGACAAACGAGAACTACGACTGTAGGAAGCGAAACAGCTAAACGTGCTTGGAAAGATTTGGTGAGGTTGCTGCTGCCCAAGTCCAGGTAGGTGTCGTTGACTTCAACGAAGCTGCCGCCGAGATCCATTGGGGTTTGCCCGGTAGGAACTGGCAGCGGAGAGAAAAATAATGCTTCACCCGTGGCAAAACGACGAGTTTCACCCGCCATGGGGCGGTGGTTTTTGAGGTCAAGTTCGACTTGATGTTCTGGTTTGGATGGCATGCTAGCTCAATCGAAAAATCGGACAACTACAGCGTGTCGCTTGTTACTTGTAGCCAAGAGCAACTGTGGTGCACGTCATTAATATAGATACCGCTGGAAGTACCTTACGAATCTGCACACTTAGGGACGTGGCTCCGAACGGGTGTCTTGAGGCGGGTATTGGACCGTTTTTGTGGGATAGAAGAGACAGATCGGTACGTTTGCACCTTCTATGGAATAGCATCTGTATTTAAAAATAAATTTATTGTGGTCGCAGGGTCATTGTGTTTTAACCGTTCAAGCACAATGTTTTTCAAAAAATTTTCAGTTGTTATCCCTGCTTTTCAATGTCAGCCAGTTTTGTAGATGGCCCATCCGACTGCAAGCGCTCAAGTACGATTTTCGGCCAGCGATTACGGGACCTACGTTTAGCGATGTTGTAGGTGAAGTCTTGAATGCGGCTTGAAGGATAAAAGAATAAGTTTGCTGAAAGCATTACAAAATCAATGCCGCTCAGGTAGTTTTTTCCTGCGGAGGTGGATTTTTTCTCAGCAATAGTCTGGCGAGTGTGTTTTAGAAAGTCAGATTGCTTTAGGTTTGCTTCTAACTGGCTTTTAACGAAGGCGTCAGACTGGCTGTGAGCGCCGGTTTTATCAAACCAAGGTCCGTTGTTCATGTAGGATCGGATGTATTCCCAAAATCCTTTTTGCATGTCCAGTGTTTTTCCTGTGGGGCTGCCAAGACTAACCATGAGCATGTTCTGAGGTTTGTCAAATTGCTGGACGACCACTTCAAGAGATGCATTGTTTATACCAGCAGTATAAGGGCCGATCATCTGAAACTCGCAAGCAACCGCTTGGGCTACATTCCATGGCGAGTGAAATAGTTCGCCGTTGTTGTCGAAATAAATCTCTTTAGTACGCCGATTAAATAATACCGGTAGAGGGAGTGGGCGGAGAATTTCCCAGAGAAATGGAATCAGAAGCATCGGCAGGCCAACTAAAAGTCCGTTTACTCCGCCTTCAGTTTTTCCTGTAGAAAAAAACCAAATAGCCATGAGTAGACAAGGAACAGCTCCTAGGGCCATCAGCCCAGTGATCAGTCCACGATCAGTATCGGCGCTGGTTTTTAGTGATAAATAGTTTTCTGTGTGTTCATCCGTAATGAAGAGCTCCATCGGAGCTTGCCCGGTGGGCTCATTTGCCGTCAGAACAACACTGGACGCTTCGCCATACTTGGTACGCGCTTCTTGAATGATATCTTTTAAAGCCATGCTATATCCTTAATTTCGATGGAGGGTAATGTCATCCCCTCCATCGGTGAGTAGGACAGTTTGCCGCTAATGCTATTCAATGCCCTACCTTCTCGATCCGTATGGTAGACGCGCCTGTACGTTGCGACACCGGCTTCTGTTTTTACACGTGTACCTTCGTGTCGGTCGAAGCTATTTCCGGTCCATTTGACTTTTTCACGCTTTCCACCATAGCCGAAAATCCCCCCCCAAACCTCTTCTCCTTCGAACATTATCATGTCGTCGGTAAGCACATTTTTACCAGGCAATCGAAGGATTAAATAGGTGCTTTCAACCATGCCCCTATATGGATTCAGTTCGTTTAGCCGATAGGCATCGAAGCTAATAGGGAAAATGATTTTGTAAAGTTCCAACATGGAGCTTTGATAGTTTTTTGACCATTCTGCAGGACTCGATCCGTATTTTGTACCCTTGATCCACTTTTCTAACGGAGTGTCTTGAGTATAAAGACGTGCCCACAACCCTCCAATTATTAAAATTGATATCCCAAGTGCTGTGAGAGCTAGATGGGGGCCTCGGCTTACGGCGCCGCCAACTGCCGCTGCTTCACCCAGGATCACGGCCGCTCTCGCGGCGCGGACAGCCCTGAAGGTCTGAACATACACCGCAAGATTTGCACCAGAGGCCATACCAAGTCCAGCGTTGATGCTGGCTGTATCAAAATCCCCCGACTGAAACGCATCCAAAGCTTCGATTCCGTATACGATCACATCAAGGCCTGACACCATGGATTGCAAAATTGCAGCGTTCGCAGCCAACCCCAGAACTTTGGTCAAAGCCACGCGTGAACTGACAGATTCTTTGCCAGTTGACGCCACAATGGACTCCCAGTTTACCTCCGCTACACGTTGCCAAATTGCAGTCAGAGCCGCACCAGATCCAACGATAGACCCCGCGAAGCTGATGTAGTTTTTTGCTGTTTGTTCTTTAGCAAGCGCCGCTATGCTCCAGCCAAAGTTGATACCAGCCATTAGTGCTACAACACACTTTACAGGCGCCTTGTTCAGTCCATCCTTACTCAGATCAAGGAGATTTTTTAGGTTGGTTTCCGGGGTGACCAATCCGGAAATGGATGGAAGCTTACCTCCAGCAGTGCTGGTTGACGGTGCTGGAACCAAAATAAAGAAGGGTAGAGCATCCTGAATGGCAGAGGCTACTGGCGTTAAATTCAGTTTTCCGATCGGCTTCGTCGGACGGGTCTCCATCAGGTCGCTCAACCACTCGCCAATCTGCTTATTGGTTACTTGAGCAGTTTCCATTCGCTGACCGCTTCGGCCTAAAGCTGCTCCCATAAAGAGCTTGGCAACGCTGCTCGGAGGTTTGGAATTGTTGTGCAGTTCGATTCCTGCGACAGGTGCCAATGAAACAAAAAGGGCCTCTGACGCGGGGGCGGGACTTCGAAGCGCCAGTTTGTTCGCCACGTTGTTAATCATCGCGGACAGGTCCAGTGCTCTGCCCATGCTTGCCGCGACCTTGCCAATGTTGGCGGTGTTATCTCTTATGCCATCCGACACATCGACAAGTGATTTCACTTCTCCAATACCAAGGCGCTGACCCAACCCTAGCAATGCCCAAAGCAACCACGGACTTCCCGTTGTCTCTTTTTGAGGGTCAAGCGCTTCCCCTATAGATTTAGCGCTAACGCTGCAAATAGATGCCCCTAAGCACGCGGATGCGAAGTTCATTTCAAGCTCGACACGCTTTGCTGGATTGGTAATGTCGTAATGACCGGCCGCGGTATCTAGCGAAGAAGGGCCTTTGCTTCGTCTTGTTTTGAACCAGTCGTCCCAGAGCACGGAATGGCGTCTTATGTCGGCGGTAAATTGCTTTTCCGCAGATTCTTGCTGTGTCCAGATTTTTTGCAATTCGGAATAACGAGTTGCACCGGGTAGGAGTTGTTTGATCTTTGGATCATTTTCCCCTAGCGATTTTAGAGTTCCAGCAATGGCCCAGTCTTCAGCGCTTTTTTTACGTAGATCCTCAAACGTTTTTTGCTGTGTGCGGATTAGCAAAGCCAAGTCATGCCAGACACCCCACGCATCATCAGCAATGGCATACGCCTGCTGCTCGCAGCGTTGCATAGCCTGCAAGGTTGGCTTCCATTTAGGCGCATTTTGGGTAGAGGACTCACAACTCCATTGAAAACCTTCCGGCTCTTTGTAGTCGCCAATGAAGTCATAAATGCCCTCTGCTTTACCGCTGGCTGGGGCGGCGCCAGGTGTGAACGCTCGCATCACCCGCGTGCGCGTGCTGGCTTTTGATTTAGCCGCCGCGAACTGTTGATCGGTCCACTGCGTAGGAGACCAGGCGAGCATCGCCGGTGTACCAGCTGGGAGCATCAAATAAGGCTTTTTACTCTTATCGATGACTTTGCCGCCGCGAGCGGTTTCTTGCAGCATCGTATTTTCGACAGTGAACTCGACCAGCTTTGCCGGGGAGGTTTGCCATACGTACAGGTGACCGTTGCGGAGGAAGCGCGCGACATAATTCAATGGCTTGCCACGAGTCACCGCATTCTTGTCACCCAGCTCGGGAAAGTTGCCGTTAAGCGGCGGCAAATTCATTGCGCTGACATCAAGGCTGGGCGTTGGGCCAATGGCGTAACGTAGTGGTATCACGGCGGTGAGTAATGGGCAGCCGGCCGGTTTGAATTCTGCTTTTGCTGGCGCAGGTTGGGTCATTACACGACTTCCTGTGATGTATCGGTATCAGGTGCCAATGCCTCAAGCAACGGCCAGGTTAAAACGATCTGCGCATTGATGCCGCTATCGTTGGGGGCACAATCTTCCTTGGGTTTTTCATTTGCCCACGCACGTTTCGCAGTGCCTTCATGATTGACCCACACGCAATCAATCCCATGCCAAAAGCCGATTGGCCAGACTGCGCCTGCGAGCCACGCTCGTCGTATCGGTGCTGCGTCACCGAGGCGCAGCCAGAACTCTCGTCGATCCGGGGAGTAGATTCGGATTCGTCGCTGTAACGTATTGAATACCTGGCTAGCCGATTGCTGGGTTTGCAACCATATCCCGTTACTCAGGTTTCCATCCGCATGCGACCACGCCTGATAAGCGGGACTACCCATCGGGGCGTCGAGCAGAATGGGGCCGGCTTCGGCAATGGGTTCGTAAGGTGTTCCGAGTAGCAGGGGCATCGGCTGGTGGCTTGGGTAGTTTTGATAGAGCCAAACCACTGCATCTTCCAAATGCGCACCATCCATCAGCAGAAATCCATTGCGGCCATTGATGTTGGTCATTTGTGCGCCTCTTTCGCTGCTTTTGCTGCCTCACAGACTTCACAGACCCCCGAAGGTGTCTGCCTGAACACCATGTTCTGTTTTACCAATGCCTCGATAGGCATGCCTGGCTTATCCGCATCCGCCTGCTTCAACGGCCCCGGCAATATCGGCGCAGCCCCCGTCCCGCTGCCCGGTCCGCCACCGGAGTTCATGTTGATCGCCGGCCCGCTCATGGTGACGCCGCCTGCATCGATCTTGATGAAGCTGCCGCCGCCGATCAGGGTCAGTTCGCTGCCGGCTTCGAGCACGATTTTCATGCCGCTGCTCAGGTGGATTTCCTGGCCCGCGTCGATGAATTGCCCGGTGCCGATCTTGATGTGCTGGTTCACGCCCACGGTCAGGTGGTCGTTGGCGCGGGCTTCGACTTTGCGGTCTTCATAAACGGTGTGGTGTTCTTCGGCCTTGAATTCGCTGTAGCTGTTCTTCTCCACGGTGTCGTGGCGTTCGTTGCCGACGCGGATCTTCTGGTCGTGTTCGACGTTTTCGTCCCAGTCGCGCTGGGCGTGGAGGAAGATCTGTTCCTGGCCTTTCTTGTCTTCGATGCGCAGTTCGTTGAAGCCTGCGCCACCCGGTGAACTCAGGGTTTTGAAGGTGGTGCGGGTCTTGTTCGCCGGCAGGGCGTACGGGACGACGTTTTCCTTGTGGTACAGGCAGCCGCTGATCAGCGGCTGGTCGGGGTCGCCTTCGAGGAACGTGACGAGCACTTCCATGCCGATTCGCGGGATGGCGATGCCGCCGTAGTGAGCACCGGCCCAGGCGGAGGAGACGCGCAGCCAGCAGCTGGTCTTGTCGTCGGCCTGACCTTCGCGGTCCCAGTGGAATTGCACTTTGACGCGGCCGTACTGATCGCAGTGGATTTCTTCACCTTTGGGCCCGGTGACCACGGCGCTCTGGCTGCCGAGAATGCGCGGTTTCTTCTGCGTCAGCGGCGGGCGGTTCGGCACGTCCCACGGGGTGGCCTGGAAGCGGTTGCGATAACCCTGATGGAAGTCGTCTTTCAGGTTGGTCGTGCTGCTGGTGACCGACTCTTCCAGCACTTGCGGCTGTTTGCCTTCGTGCAGGACTTCGGTGAGCAGCCACAGGTCGTTCCATTTAGCTTTCGGGTGTTGGGTCAGAGCCAGGAAATGGCCACTGACCAGCAACGGCTGATCGCTTTTGCCTTCGGCCAGCTGGAAGTCGCTGCGGTGACGTTCGAGGGCACGTTTGGCCAGGTGCTTGCCGCGTTCGCGGTCGATGAAGCGACCAGGGTAGTCGTAGTCTTCGAGGTCGGGCAGGGCGTCGCCACGGTGTTCGCTTTCGAGGTTGATGCGCGGTTTTTCGAAGTCGTAGTCGCGGCGGGTGATGCGGCTGGTGCGGGTTTCCAGGCGCAGGTCGAAGCGCTTGATCACCGGGTCGCTGGCGACCATGCCGGAATCTTGCTGATAGGCCACGGGCGCGAGTTTCGGGAACACCGTCTGGTCATCGCCGAACACCAGTTTGTGGGCCGTGGCGCTGTGCTCGAAGTGGTAGTGGATACCTTCTTCCTCGCACAGGCGCTGGACGAATTGCAGGTCCGATTCATCGTACTGAACGCAGTAGATGCGCTCGGGATAAATCGCCCCGACTTTGAATTGGTAGGCATTGCTCTGAATGCCGTGCTCTTCGAGGACCAGGCCGATGATTTTCGGTACCGTGAGGTTCTGGAAGATGCGCTGGTTGATGCGGTGCGCGAGGTAGGACAGTTGCGGGCGCAGGGTCACCGCGTAGCGGGTCAGGCGTTTGCCGGAATCACCCTGGGCGGCGCGATAGATCTGGCCATGAATGCCGCTGCCGTCGGGCGAGAGCTGCAAAAAGGCCGGTTTGTGCAGCAGGCTTTCGAGGTCCAGGGACGGCTTTTCACTGACCAGTTCCACCTCAAACACAAACGGCTGGCTGATGGCTTCCCGACCTTGCAGGGATAAAACCTGGAAGTCGCTGGAAAGACCTTCGATGGTCAGGGCAAAGTGAGTCTGATTGGCCGGCGCGAACATCCCTTGTTCCTCGTGCTGTGGAGCGGCGTTCGTCGACAACCGCAAAGCGGATCAACGCACGCGAAATTCTGGAGGGGCGTAAACAACATCGACCAGCAGAGCTGGCCGATGCTTGTAACGATCAGCCGTAATTAAACGACTGGAGCACGCCAGTCATCGGAACCCGAAGTACCGGATACTTCGTGGGTCCAGGTGATTTTGCGGTAGGTGAACTGCACTTCTTCCAGGTGGGTGAAGTGCGAGTTGCCTGGATCCTGGCAGTTGTGCATTTTGTTGTTGATGGCGACGATGATCGCGTCTTCCAGTTTGGTGGTGTAGTAGTGCTCTTGAGTACCTTGAGCCGAAGTACGGAACCACTGGATAACGATTTCGCTCATGCGCTCGCCGGAGGTCAGAGCCGCTTGCAGCAGAGGCGAAGCCTTGTCGTAGACCTTCGTGATCACGACTGGCTTGTGTACGCGCTGACCGGTCGGTTGGCCGGATTGCGGGTCACGCGGGATGATCACGTCGTGGCTGAAAGCCTGAACCATGACCTGGTCTTCGTGGCCTTCCTGGTAGGTGTTGCCAACGGAGTCGGCAGTGAAGGCGCCGGCAGTGATCAGGCCTTGTTTTTCGCCAGTAACGGACATGTACGCTGGTGTTGCCATGGATGCTCTCCTTGCTGAATAAATAAAGGTGCCCGGGAGGCGGTATCGCCCGGTGGGTGCATGACTGTTATCAAGGTCCGTGCCACAAACGATAAAAGCCATATAAAACAAGGCGTTGAGATTGTTTTGCGACTGTTTTTGAAACGCCGCGCAAGGCTCTACGCGTAATGTGCGCAAGAAGTTGCGCAGCACTGCGCAACTTCTTGCGCACTCGGCTGGAGGCCCTGATTAGCCGGATGTTGTGCAGTGAAACCGGAGGATTTGCTCGGTCGATTGCGCAACTTCTTGCGCATCAAGGCGGTTGGCCATCACTGAGAGAACCCGTGTAACAAGTGCAACGAACTGCGCAGCCGGGTGGTCAAAACTGCGCTGAGAAAACCGTACATTTCCCACATTCAAGGAGCGCGACATGAAAATCCTGATGGTTTTGACGTCCCACGATCAATTGGGCAATACCGGTAAGAAAACCGGCTTCTGGCTGGAGGAATTCGCGGCACCGTATTTCGCTTTCAAAGACGCCGGCGCTCAGCTGACGCTGGCGTCGCCCAAGGGAGGCCAGCCGCCACTGGACCCCAAAAGCGATGAGCCCGATGCGCAGACCGCTGCGACGGAGCGTTTTCGCAAGGATCCGGCGGCCCAGTCCGCATTGGCGTCCACCGCGTTGCTCGGCAGTGTGCGAGCCGAAGATTACGATGCGGTTTTCTATCCGGGCGGGCATGGCCCGTTGTGGGATCTGGCTGAAGACAAGGTTTCGATCGCATTGATCGAGGCGTTTTACAAGGCGGGCAAGCCGGTTGCTTTGGTCTGCCATGCGCCGGGCGTGTTGCGTCACGTCAAGGGCGCGGATGGCCAACCGCTGGTCAAAGGCAAGCGTGTGACCGGTTTCACCAACTCCGAGGAGGAGGCGGTGCAACTGACCAATGTGGTGCCGTTTCTGGTGGAGGACATGCTCCAGGAGAAGGGCGGGATTTTTTCCAAGGGGGATGACTGGGCGAGTTATGTGGTGACCGATGGTCTGCTGCTGACGGGGCAGAATCCGGCGTCGTCCGAGGCGGCGGCTGAAGCGCTGCTGGCGAAGCTGAAATAACCACGAACCTTGTAGGAGCCGGCTTGCCGGCGATAAGGCCCTGAAGAGCAATACAAATCCAAGGGCCCCATCGCCGGCAAGCCGGCTCCTACAAGGGGGGATTAACGGAGCGTTGCGAAGCATTCCTCGATCGAACGCCGTTGCGTCTCGGCATACAACCCCAACTCATCGATGGTCGATCGTCCCAGGGCTTGCTCGAATGCTTGCCGATTCGAATGCTCGCCGTAGTGAGTTTGTGCGGCATCCCCCAGGTTCGACTGGAAAATCCCCGCCGCGCTGACCGGCAGGAAATCTTCGTAAACCAGCGGTTCAACCCGCAAATAGCCTCCGCTGAGCAGATCTTCCAGAGACGAGGATTTAAGCGCCGGCGCTCCGACGCCTTTCTCCGTCACGAAATAGCGAAAGTACGCCAGTTCCTGTAGGCGCATGCCCTCGACGGTGTCAGGGAATTCGCTGAAATGCTGCGTCATCAGCGCGTTATAGCGTGCGGCGTTGCCTTCGTTGGGGAAGTCCCCGAGTTCGTCGCGAGCAGCATTGAGCAAACGGTCATACAGCGCTCGTCCTTTAGGCGTGAGCGCCGCGCCGCGCTGCTCGATTTCACCGAAACGAGCGCTGTGGCTGCCGCGACTTTCGGCCTGATCGGTGAAGGCGACAGGCTCGTCCAGCGCCTTGAAACTGGTCTGACGCAACAGGATCGGGCACTGCCGGCGGGGCGGGCCTTCGATCACCGCTTTAGGGGTAATGCCGTGGGCCGGCATTTGCGCCTGCACGATGTCGATGTCCAGCGTGCGCGGCGTCAGGTGGTTGATGTGCGGCCCCTTGAACGCCACCACGTCGGCGATCAGGCGATGCTGGGCGCTGAGTTTCTGGTACTGCTCGGCGGTGACCGTCGCGCTGTGGTGCCAGCGGAAGGTTTCCAGCGCTTGCTCGACGAAGTCCTGGGCCTCGGGCTCGGTGAGGCCACCTTCGGTTTCGGCACGATCAATGAGGTTCAATGCTTTTGGCGTGAAGATCGAGCGCTTATTCAGCACCGATTGCGCAAAGGCGCGCAGCTCAAGGTCTTCGATCAATTCCAGACGCAGCAACGAGGTGAACACTCGAAACGGGCTGACCTGCAGTGCGGCTTCATGCACCGCGCGGAACGCCGTGGAATGCACCGGCACGCCGGCCGGGGTCAGGTCGTAATAGCCGACCGGTTGCATGCCCATCACCGCAAACAGCCGGGCGAGGGTGGCCAGTTCAGCTGAAGTGCCGACGCGGATGGCGCCATGACGCTCCAGGTCCAGGCGCTGGATTTCGCCGGTGCTGTTCAACTGTCGGGCGATCTGCGGGTCGCTCTCCAGTACATGGCGGTTGGTCTGTTCCACCAGTTCCATCAGCGCGCCGTACAGCGGCACTTCTTCGCGGTACATGTCGGACATCGCTTTGGAGAAGCGTTGGCGGATCAGGTCAGGGCTGACAAAGCTCGGGTGGCTCATGAAAAAATTCCTGGCGCGGTGACGTAAAGGATGCAGAAAAGATCGCAGCCTTCAGCGCCGCCGACAAACGAAGAATCTTACGGACTTCATTCTTCCAAGGACTGCTTGCTCAATGCATCCTCTGGTCCTGAGGGCTTTCCGAGCGTTGGGATGCCAAAAACTCCCGATATAACCGCGCCGTGCTCCCTGGCTCTTCGACCATCGGCATATGGCCGATGCCGTCCCAGATTTCTACACGCAGATCCTCGATGCCTTTGCTCCAGATCGCCACGCTACTGACATCGATCAAGCGGTCCTTGCGCCCCCACAGCAGCAGCGCCGGGCACTTGATGTCGGGCAGTTTTGGCTCCATCGGCGGGCTGGTGCGAAAGTCGCTGAAGATTTCTGCCAACTCATCCCGGGATTGTTCATAACGCTGGGCGATGGCGTCCAGCACCACGCCGGGCACCCACGGTGGTTCGGCCATGGTCATGGCGTAGAAGCGCCGAAATTCTTCTCGGGAGTGAACCAGGAACGGGTTGTGCCCCTGGGCCAGGTGGCGTTCCAGGTCACTGATTTCGGGGGCGGTGACACCGGCCGGGTCGATCAGCGCAACCGACGCGATGCGCTCCGGGTAGGTGGCCGCGAGCCAGGCTGCCATGTAGCCGCCCATCGAGTTGCCGATCACGTGGACCTTCTCGACGCCGCAGACGTCGAGCAACTGGATCATTCGTTTGGCCTGCAAGGGAATGTCATAACCGCCGCCGGCCTTGAAGCCGGTTTCGCCATGCCCCGCGATGTCGGGAATGATCACCCGGTAGGTGCCGACAAAGTGCCGGGCAAAACGCAGCCAGATATTCTTGTCGGCGCTGTAGCCGTGGAGCATCAGCACACTGCTTGATGCTTCATAAGGCCCGCCTTGCCAGGTCGAGACGGTCATTTCGGCGATGGGCACGACGATTTTGTGTAGCCGATACAGCTTGGCTTCGGCCGCCATGTTCAAGTCATAGAGCCAATAACCGATGGCCGGGTAGCTCAACCAGCTCCAGGCCGCGAAAACCGCGATAGCGACAACCAACAAAAGCATCAGGCGTCTCCCTTCTCTCTGATCAGGACAGCATGTGATCGGCGGGTTTCAGTGCCCGGGTCAATCGGTGGTAGCTGAAACTGAACCCCGGAAACATGGCGATTACATGACCGCTCTTGCTTTGATACCAACTGTGGCAGCCTCCTGACTTCCATACAGTGCGTTCCATCTCCCGGTGGATCATTTCAGTGTAGGTACGTTCTGCCTCGGGGCGTACTTCGATGCTGCGCAAACCCTGTTCTTTTAACGTGCGAATGCAGTCGAGGATGTAATTCATCTGCGATTCGATGATGAACAGCGCCGACGTGTGGCCGATGCCGGTGTTGGGACCGGTGACGATAAACAGGTTGGGGAAGTCCGGCAGGCTGGTGCCGAGGTAGGCGCGAGGGTAGGTCGCCCAGAAATCCCTGAGTTGCTTGCCGTTTTTTCCGCTGACCGGGTAGGAAATGACCCCGTCAGTGGCGTCGTAACCGGTGGACCAGACGATCAGGTCCACGTCGATGTGCTGCCCGTCCTGCATGACAATGCCGGTTTCGTCGATGGCGGCAATGCCTTGCTCGCGGCTGTGCAAGGTCACGTTGTCGCGGCCGAGTGCCGGGTACAGGGTGCTTGAAACAATGACCCGCTTGCAGCCGATGGCGTAGTCCGGGGTCAGTTTTCGTCTGAGTTCAGGGTCGGGCACTTGTCGTTTGAGGAAGCGCAGGGCGTGTTGCTGGACCATGCGGATGGCCGGTTTCGAATATTTGAAGGCAATCACCCGGGTTTCGAATTGCCAGTAGATCATCCAGCGCAGCAGCTTGTAGGCGGGTTTGAGGCCGAGCAGCCAGCGCTGGAAAGGCCCAAAAGTGCGGTCGCCCCGTGGCAGCACCCAGTGCGGTGTGCGCTGGAATACATGCAAATGCGCGACGTCCGGAGCAATCGCCGGAATCACCTGGGCCGCGCTGGCGCCACTGCCAACGATGGCGACGCGTTTATGCCGATAGTCGTAGGCGTGATCCCAATGGTTGGTATGAAAAGTCTTGCCCTGAAAGCGCTCCTGGCCCTCGAAGCGTGGGACGACGGGCTGACTCAGCGGCCCTGTGGCGTTGATCAGGAACTGCGCGTAGAACGTGCCTTTGCTCGCGGTGTGCACCGCCCAGCGTTTGGCGTCGTCGTGCCATTCGATGCGTTCGACGTTCGCCTCCAGTTCCACCCTGTCGCGCAGGCCGAATTGCTCCACCACGTGCTGCGTGTAGCGGTGCAATTCGGCTTGTTCGGCGAACATTTGCGTCCAGCGATAGGGCGCAAAGGACAGCGAATACAGCGGCGAGGGCACATCGACGGCGGCGCCGGGGTAAGTGTTCTGGCACCAGGTGCCGCCGAAGAAGTCCCGACGTTCCAACAGACGAAAATCATCGATGCCGGCCTTGAGCAAATTGATCGCCGCACACTGGCCGCCGAAACCGCTGCCGATGATCAACACTTGGAAAGTCTGCATGGGCCTCCTTTTTTCTCGTTATTTGTCTCTTCAGGTATAGCCAAACATTCGGGGCTCGCCTCCTGTCTATACCGCGGTATTCAGACTGCTGGCCGGTGATGGCTATTTGACGTTGCCCTGTTAGACTTCGAGCACACCCGCTACCCCAGGTGTGATCAGGTTCCGTTCAGCGGTACAGAGGCCTTATGGGAAAAACGGGAGGAAAAGGACTTTCACTGGCCAGGAGGCTCTATGCATCGCGAAGCCTGGGGCTAGCCGCGGGACTGGTGTGTGTGGCCGCCGCGATGTACCCGCTTGATCCGCCATTGTGGGTCTGGGCGATGATGCTCTTCAACGGAATCTTCTGGCCACACGTGGCCTACCAATGGGCGCGTCGGGCGAAGGTTCCCTACCACGCCGAACACCGTAACCTGCTGGTCGACGCCTTTCTCGGCGGCTTCTGGGTCGCCGCCATGCAATTCAATCCGCTGCCCAGCGCAACCACCATTGCCATGATGGCGATGAACAATGTGGCCATTGGCGGTTTGCGATTCCTGCTGGTGGGCACGGTTGCGCAACTTCTGGGCGTTTGCGTCGGATACTTTCTGTTTGCGCCAGCCTTCATTCCTGAAACCAGTCAACTGCAGCTGTACGCCTGTTTACCTTTGCTGTGTCTGTATCCGTTGGCGCTGGGCTGGATCTGCTTTCGCCAGGCCACCACGCTTGGCCGGCAAAAGCGCGAATTGCTCGCCCTGAGTCGCACCGATAGCCTCACCGGCCTGCTCAACCATGGTGCCTGGAAGGACCAGTTGGAAGTCGAATTCCAGCGCTGTAAACGCCAGAATCGGGGTGGGGCTATTGCGTTGATCGACGTCGATCACTTCAAAGCCATCAACGACACCTACGGGCATGTCGCCGGCGATATCGTCTTGCGGCAGTTGAGCAAGGTGCTCAAACAGAACCTTCGGGCGACTGACGTGGCCGGCCGCTACGGCGGTGACGAGTTCTGTGTGATTCTCCCGGACCTTGCGCTCGGCAGCGCCGCGGCGGCCATGGATGCCCTGCGGGATCGTTTCGCGACCCTCAGTTACGAACAGAGCCCGGCGCTGAAAGTCAGCCTGAGCATCGGCCTTGCGGCTTTCACCCAGGCGCACACAGATGCGACGCTCTGGCTCAACGACGCCGATCAGGCGCTCTACCAGGCCAAGACCACCGGCCGCAATCGGGTCATCTGTAGCGGCGAGGGCGAACCTCGTCACGAACTGTTCGACCCGGTCTGAAAGCCTGCACAAATCCCCATGTGGGAGCGGGCTTCGGTCGGTAGAAACCGGGGACATCCTTTACGTTTTAAACCGCTGCCTTCGCCGAACCGCACAAACGAGTTCTCGCCGATTCTCAATCTGACTATTCCAGACCCAGCAGCGACAACGTCTGTTCGTAGAACGCTGTTTCCTGCGTTGCAATGCCGGGATAGGTCGGCAGGTAGTCCTCGTCGAAACACCAGGCCTGGGCGGAGGTTGTTGACGGCTGAGCATGAATGATCAGGCTTAGTGAGGAAGACATGCACTGGGGCGGCAGTTGTCGATGTACTTCGTAATAAGGTTGCATGTGCAGTACTTCGTTCTGGGCAAGTTTAAGTGTTGTTTCGTTGCCTAAGGGAGGTCGGGTACCCACACGCAATGGCGTCTGATCAAGTATTTTGCGTATAACGGTGGTGTAGCCGTCGCCGCTGTAGCCCACCGCATAAATCTCAAAATCGTGGGTGTGGTTCAAGTTGTAGATGAACGTTTCGCTCTCATCCTTGCTCGTCACTGGAGCCCAGAAACCCAGGCGGACGGTGTAGGCATCCGAATAGTGCAGCACGAAGGCGTAGGCGTTATACAAACTGTTTTTGGTGTTGTAACCGTCGCGTTGGAGGGTGTTGTAGAGATGCTCGCTCAGTAATGTTTTGTTGGTAGCGAGTTCGCGCAGGTCGGCAATGATTTGTGGTTTGTCACGATCCGGATCGTACCCTTCTATGCGCTCGATAAAAGTCTTCAGGTTCATGCGACTTCATCCCGGTGCTGGTCAAGCAAACGGTTCAGATGAGTATTTTGTAGCTTCCGCAATTGCGGCACGTATCTCCGAGCGTTACAGGGATCAGCGCCATATATGAGCTGGAACGCCTTCCACGCAACTGCGGGGTGATAGTGATAAATCAACTCTTCAGCCACTTTGCTAGAATCTGGGTCTTGTACGGCCTCAAGCAGTTCCAGACTGACCAGATAATGTGCGGCACTTTTGTCGTGGGGGAACCAGGCACATTTGCGTAATGACCTGCGTTCGAAAACACGGATATCGGCACTCTTATCCGGAAAGTTAAGGCTGCCGATAAACGCTGGGTGCCCGTTCCCTGTTGGATTGCTGTCAAACAGAACTTTTGTGCCGTCGATGAGCAGGGGGTTATCCGCGTCGACCGTGACTTGTGGTCCGAGTATCAGGTAGTCATCCGCCACTTCGTAAAGTTGAACGCGATACGACTGCGCATTGATTGCGAACAGAATGCTGTTACCCGGCACCGTATAGAGTTGCGGTGAAACAGGGGCATTGTCAGGTGCCTTCAAGCTGATATTGCCACTTGCGTTATAGTACAAAGTCAACGTTCCGGTATGGATGTTGGTTGAGCTCAAGATTGCTGCTCCCCTGGACAGTTCGGGGTCGTCAGCAGTTTTCTGATGCAATAAAGCGGCTAAGTGTTTTACTTCGGTGGTCAGATCCAGTGTCTTGAGAGTGTTAATAATTTGTTCTGGATGAAGGTCTGATCTGATAAGGGTCTTGATCATAGGCGTATCCATTGACTCAAAGTGTGTGAGTGAATGTGGGCGTATAGCCGCCATCAGCGATCGGGCGTGCAGTACAGGTTTTTGCTGGAAAAAAATGTGTGTATTGAGACTTTGGTGGTTAGACGTTGAAACTTGATTTAGTAGGGGTGCCTGGCGTTGCAAACTACGAAAGCCAAGCACTTGGTCGGACGTGTTGGTAGTGTTACTTAATAGATTGCGGTGCTTCAGTCAGTTGCCAGTAACGTTTGATTTCGTGGATATTGCCCACGTTGAGGCGAGGTGTATATCCGGACATGCAAGACAGTGCAGTAAGTTTATGTGTCGATGTGTTGATGATGTTGGTTTGAGCGTGAAATAGCGGGGTGCTACACCAGTTGTTGGTTGTTGTTTTCATGGTGGTCTCGCAAAATAATAATGGGTTGGTTTTGTTGTCGTAGTGACGTAAAGATAGTTGCACTGCTGGTGATGCAGGGCAAGGCTGTAGCTGTAAATGAATGTGAGTGGTTGTGTGTAAGTGTTGTGATGGAACTGACTTAAGAGGGTTTTATAGTTGGGTGTAGTGAGGGGGATTTATAATAAGTTGATGCCTGGCGTCACCTTGATGACGACGCCAGACTCGACTGAATGTCACTCTTTAACACTCATAAACTCTTCTGCCCAACGGATGTATTCCTCAGGCTGCGTATAGGTATGCGTCAGTTCCGTAGCGCTCAAGTCCGAGGTCTGAGTGAGGATCTGCCGCTGCTCGCGCAGGCTGTCGTAAGTCGCCTTGATCGCCGCAAAGTAAGCGCCATGACCGTCGATGGTGACCCGCACGCCCAACTCCGCCAGACGTTTGTCGTCGCGCAGCAGCGGGTTGCCGTAGGTGACCAGCATCAGTGGCACGCTCAGGTGTTCGGCGATCTGTTCGAGGTGGTCGAAGTCGCGCACGCCCACCATGCAAATCCCGTCCGCACCGGCCTTCTGGTACTGCTGGGTGCGGCTGATGATTTCCTGCACCGGCAGGATGCCCGCGTGGGTGCGGGCGATGATGGCCATTTCCGAGTCGACCCGGGCTTCCAGCGCTGCGCGGATCTTGCCGACACCTTCGGCGACGCCGATCAGGTCGGTGGACTTGCGGCCGAATTGCGCCGGCAGCAGGGTGTCTTCGATGGTCAGGGCGGCGATGCCGGCACGTTCGAGCTCGACGATGGTGCGCATCACGTTAAGGGCGTTGCCGTAGCCATGGTCGGCGTCGGCGATTACCGGCAATTGGGCGACACGGCCGATGCGAGTGGCCTGCTCGGCGAATTCACTCAGGGTGATCAGGGCGAAGTCGGGTGCACCCAGCACCTGTAGCGACGCGACGGAACCACCCAGGATCCCCACTTCGAAACCCAGGTCTGCGGCAATGCGTGCCGACATCGGGTCGAAAACCGACGCGGTGTGATAGCAGGTTTTGGAAGCGAACAGTTCACGGAAGTTACGGCGCAAATCTTGATGTGAAAGCCTGGACATATGAGTTCCACCAATGGAATGGAAGGGCTTGAGCAAAAGTGTCAACGCCGAAAAAACAAAAGGCTATCACGCTAAGGGGGGAAGAATGATGACGAATTTGCAGAGCGGGCCTGATCGAAACCGCCATTGAGCGGCGTGAGGTCGCTTCAAGCCGCCGCAGCCTGCTGCTGTTGATTGAGCAGCAGCACCGCGCGTACCGAGTTGCCGGGTTGCAGTTGCAAGCGTTTGGCGGTGAGCCGGTCGACGATCAGGCTGTTGCCGACCCGCCTGGCGGGGGCGGCGGTGATGCGGCAGTTTTCCAGTCGGCGGTTGTGGATCAGCCAGACCGGCGCCTGGTCGTCTGGCGTGCCGATGACCAGCGATAGCGCCTGGCTGTCGCGCACTGTGCGGATTTTCGACAGCGGTGCTTCGATGACCGGGCCGGCGTCGAAGATGTCGATGTAACCCTTGTGTGTGAAACCTTCGGCGGTAAGGATTTTCAATGCCGGTTCGGTGTTCGGGTGAGCCTTGCCGATCACGGCCTGGGCCTGTTCAGTGAGCAGGCAGGTATACAGCGGTTGGCGTGGCATCAGTTCGGCAATGAACGATTTGCTGCCCAGCCCCGACAAGTGATCGGCATGGTTGAAGTCCATCTTGAAGAAGTGCCGGCCCAGGCTGTCCCAGAATGGCGAGCAGCCTTGCTCGTCGGCGCTGCCACGCAGTTCGGCGATGAGCTTCTCGCCGAACAGGTGCGCAAACTCGGCAGCAAACAGCAAGCGCGCCAACGACAACAATCGACCATTGCTGCCGTGGCGTTGATCGTGACGCAGGAACAGGGAGCAAATCTCCGATTGCCCGGTCATTTCGTTGTTCAGGAACAGTGTCGGGATTTGCCGCCGGATGCCCAGATCCGGTGACGCACTGACTGTCAGCCCCACCCGATAGTTGTACCAGGGCTCACGCAGGCCAACGGCCCCCGTCAGGGCGCTGACACCCACCACTTGCTGATCGTCGTCTTCGAGCACGAACAGGTAGTCGGCATCGGCGCGTTCAACCTGTTCCGCGAAAGTCCGTTGCGCCCAGCGCACCCGGTGCGCCAGGCGGTCCTCGCTGGCGGGCAGGGTGGTAAAGCCGGGGCCGGCCTGCCGGACCAGCGCCAACAGGGCGGGCAGGTCGGTGATCTGGACCGGACGGACAATCATGATGCAGCTCCTTCTACGCGCAGGCTCGAGCGCTGTCGTTGGGCACTGGACGCGAGGATGCTCACAGCGCGATCACCCGGATCGGGCTGCCGTCGGTGACATTCAGTGCCTCGCACATCTCGGCGCTGAGGACCACGGGTTGCCCGGCGGTGTAGTCCAGATCGGCGACGATGGCGCGATAGTTACGCAGTGAATCGTTGCTCACCAGGTAGCGTCCGCGGGCATCGATGGTCGAGCCCGGTGTGGCGGTGCCATTCTGGCTTTGCGCGATAGTGCGGATGTTGGCGAGCCGTGCATACAGGGTCGGGCCGCCGTCGAACAGGTCGATGTAGCTGTTGGTCTCGAACCCCTCGCGCTCAAGGATATCGAAGGCCTCCTGGCCATCGGGGTGAATACGGCCGATGCAGTCCCGCGCGGCCTGGGGCAGCATCGGCACGTAGATCGGATATTGCGGCATCAGTTCGGCAAGAAATGTCCGGCTCTCCAGCCCGCAAAGGCGCTCGGCCTCGGTGTAGGGCAGGTCGAAGAAGTGTTTGCCCAGCGCATCCCAGAACGGCGACCGTCCTTCTTCATCGCTGAAGCCGACGATTTCGGTGATGACCGCTTCGGCAAAGCGCGGCAGGTGCGCGGCGATGAACATCAGGCGCGCCCGTGACAGCAATTCCGAGGACGGTGTGCGCACCAGTGCCGCATCGATGTGAAACCCGCGCAGCAAGGTGTGGCCACTGAGGTCGTGGCACAACGACAACGCCGGCACGCCGTGCTCGATGTTCAGTTCTCGCGAGGCGCTGGTGAAATGCCGGTTGCGCAGGCTGTAGAAGGGTTCGCCGAAACCGGCAGTGGCGAGGATTTCCGAACAGCCCGCGAGGCGCCGGGTGGTCAGGTCCTCCAGCACGAAGAAGTAGTTTTCCGGGCCATGCTGTTGCACGTTTTTATCGAACGAGGCGCAGGAGTCGAGAATCCGCTCGCGCAAGCGTTCGGTGTCGTCCGGCAGGGACGTCACGCCGACCAGGCTTTCTTGCGCCAGTCGCTGCAACTGGGGCAGGTCGGTTAACTCCACTGGGCGTAAGACCAGCATGGATGCACTCCTGTATCAAAGGGTTCGGCGGTTGGCACGAACCTGACTATCACTGTCGGTTTCCACGCATTGAATCGGCGGTCGCTTGATGCTGTTTGCCAGGCGCCACTCTTTTTCTTATCCAGTCAGTCGCTGCTTGCCGCAGGCAGCGTCATGCTGACACTGTCGGTCGGGTTCTGGGTGCGGGGGCGGTGGTGCATGTTGCTGGAAGCGGGCATCCGGGCTCCTGCTGGATGAGGGTGTTGTTTAGATTAGCCGTTACGGCAGTATTTATGGAACGATCGCCCCATGTCTAGTGAATTTTTGCTCGGCCATTTCTGGCCCTAAAATGGGGCGAAATGCCCGTATGTCGGGGGCTACACCAAAGTCGCTCAGCCTTGTAGGTCCTCGCTTACAGGGGTGTCGGAGATAGCGGTTTTTTAAGGGCGACAAGCGTTGGCAAGGGGTAAAACGAAACGCCCCCAATCGTGTTTCTTACGGCACAATTGCGTGATTGTTGGCGGCGTGACGCTGTTTTTCTTTCCTTTTACCGAGTGATCCTTCGTGCAGGCGACCCGTTTGACCCTGATGTGCCACGCTCGAACCGTCGCACAGAAATTGGCGCGTTTTCCTACGGATGAGCCGGTGGAGATGGATTGGCAATTGGCAAGAGGTTCGTTGGGTTCCCGACTCAAGAAGGCATCGCGCCTGTTCTGCGGTCCGGAATTGCGGACCCGGCAAACCGCCGGGTTGTTCGCCGATGACGTGGAGATTGTCGAGGCGCTGAGGGATTGTGATTTTGGGCGCTGGAATGGCTTGCGGATCGACGACCTGCAGCGTTCCGAACCCGAGACCTTGCAGGCCTGGCTCGATGATCCGCGTTCGGCGCCTCACGGTGGCGAGTCGGTAGCGCAACTCGGCGAGCGGGTGGCCGCCTGGCTGAAAACCCTGGAGGCAACACCGGGGCACAGCGTTGCCATCACCCACCCTTTTGTCATTCGCGCCGCGCTGACCCATGTGCTGCAAAGTCCCGCGTTCAATCTGATCGATGTCGAACCGCTGTCAGCCATCGAATTGCGCTTCAATGGTCGCTGGCGCTTACGTGTGTTGGGCACAGACCTTGAGGGAGCCTGTTGATGAAAAAACTGATGGTCATCGGCATCGGTGCCGGCAACCCCGACTACATCACGATGCAGGCCGTGAAGGCTCTGAACCTCGTCGATGTGTTTTTCCTCATGGACAAGGGCCAGAGCAAAGACAAACTGATCGACCTGCGCCGTGAGATTTGCCAGCGCTACATCACTGATCACACCTACCGTTTCGTTGAAGCCCACAGCCCGGAGCGCGAGCGCGGAGAGGTGGACTACAAGGCCAGTGTGGAAGACCTGAACCTTGCCAAGCAGCTGACCTTCGAACGGCTGATCAATGAGGAAATGTCCGACGGCCAGTGTGGCGGATTTCTGGTGTGGGGCGACCCGGCGTTGTACGACAGCACCATTCGGATCTTGCAGGCGATTCTGGCGTCCGGCCGCTGCGTCTTCGAGTTCGACGTGATCCCCGGTATCACCAGCGTTCAGGCATTGGCAGCCCAGCATAAAGTGCCGCTGAACCGGATTGGGCGCTCATTCGAAATCACGACGGGCCGCCGGCTGGCGGCAGGGCAGGTGAGCGATGCCGACAGCCTGGTGGTGATGCTCGACGCGGAAGATTCCTACCATCAGGTGGCGGATCAGGAGACAGAGATTTACTGGGGGGCTTACCTGGGGACACCGGATGAAATCCTCATCAGCGGCAAGCTCAAGGACGTGGCGGACGAGATCGAGCGAGTGCGCAAGGCGGCGCGGCTGGCTAATGGGTGGATTATGGATACGTACCTTTTGCGTAAGCCATGAAACCGCCTTCGCGGGCAAGCCTCGCTCCTACAAAGATCACGTATACCTTGTAGGAGCGAGGCTTGCCCGCGAAGGGGCCCTCAAACACACCTCAAATCTTCGCTTCAATCTCCCGCCCAAACCGCTCCCGATACACCGACGGCGGCACGCCGACCACGTTGCGAAACGCCACCCGGAAACTTTCCACCGAGCGATAACCACACTGCTCGGCGATCTGGTCGGTGTTTCTGCTCGTGCTCTCCAGCAATTCACGGGCCCGCGCCAGGCGTTCATGCTGCAACCACGCTTTGGGCGGCATGCCTGTGGCTTCGGTAAAACGACGCAGGAATGTCCGCTCACTCATGGCCGCCTCGCTGGCCAGGTCGCGGACCTCCAGCGGTTCATGCAAACGCTCCCGAACCCACTGCATCACGCGGGAAAGATCGCTGCGCGGCGTAGGACTGACCGGCGTCGGAATGAACTGCGCCTGTCCGCCGGTGCGTTGCGGCGACATCACCAGCCGTCGTGCCACCGAGTTGGCCACCTGGGTGCCGAAATCCCGTGCCACCAGATGCAGGCACGCATCGATACCAGCAGCACTGCCCGCCGAAGTGATCAGTTGGCCCGAGTCGACGTAGAGCACGTCAGGGTCCACCAGGATGTTCGGGAAACGCGCCGCCAGTTCCGAGGTGTAGCGCCAATGCGTGGTGGCACCATGACCGTCGAGCAAACCGGTCGCTGCCAGGACGAACACGCCCGAGCAGATCGACAGCAACCGTGCGCCCCGCGCATGGGCCTGGCGCAGGGCGGTGATCAACGCTTCAGGCACCGCAGCGTTGCGATCACGCCAACCGGGAATGATGATGGTTCGGGCGTCGCCGAGCAGTTCCATGCCGCCATCGGCCAGCACCTGAATGCCGCCCATGGCGCGCATCGGGCCTTGATCCACGGCGACGATCCGGTGTTCGTACCATGGGAAATCGAACTCTGGGCGCGCCAGGCTGAAAATCTCCACGGCGATGCCGAATTCGAAGGTGCAGAGGCCGTCGAAGGCCAGAATCGCGACTAATCCAGGGTTGGGTTGCATTTGGCGGAAAATTCCCGGTAGGTGTCTTGTGCGCCACTTTAGCCGCAAGCGTGCGGCGGATAAAGTCTTCTCACACCCACCCAAACGTTGGAGTACCGCTCATGACCAGCCTGGTCCGCAACATTCCCGCCGCCCCATCGGCCATTGCCCTGATGCATTTCAGCAACCGTCTGACCTTCGAGACCGATTGTTCCGACGTCCACGGCAGCCAGCAGGCAGGTGAAGTGGATTTTGTGCTAATGGACGTTCGCGGTCCGCTGGCGTTCGAGCGTGGTCATGTGCCGGGCGCGATCAATTTTCCGGGACGACTGCTGACTGCTGAAGGGTTGGCAACCTGGGCGAAATCCACGCTGTTCGTGGTGTATTGCGCCGGGCCGCATTGCAATGGTGCCAACAAGGCCGCGGTGAAACTGGCGGCTCTGGGCTATCCGGTCAAGGAAATGATCGGCGGAGTGACCGGGTGGCTGGATGAAGGGTTTGAGTTGAGCACTGAGGTGCAACGGCCAGCTGCCATCGGCTGCGAATGCTGAAAACGCAGTTCCAACATGAAACGCATTCCCTTGTAGGAGCTGGCTTGCCAGCGATGGCGGCCTCAGGATCGACGTAAGTTTCCAGAGCTTTCGCCAGCAAGCTGGCTCCTACAAGTTTGGGGTGTTCTTGCGATCTTTGGCTAATGCCCACCACTCATCCAGCGTCACCTGCAACCATTCAAAAACGGCGGCATGGGCGGCGCTGTCCGGTGCTCCCCGTGGCAGCGGCGATTCATCGGCAAAGTGCGCATTGAGCGTTGCCACCGATTCGGCATTCCACTCCGGATGAAACTGCAAACCCACCCGAGCAGGCCCTGCGCGATACATCTGCTGCTCGCACTGATCGCTGCTGGCCAATAGCTGCGCGCCGGGCGGCAAGTCGATGGCGTCTTCGTGCCATTCCAGCACCTTCAATACCCGGCCATCGGCAAAGCGCACTGGCGTCCAGCCGGTTTCGGTCCGATCCATTCGCCGCACATTTCCGCCCAGACTCAGCGCCAACAACTGCGCCCCCAGACAAATCGCAAACACCGCCGCGCCCTGTTCCAGGCTGCGCGCCAGCCACTGGCGTTCAGCCTCCAGCCATGCGGGGCCGGTGTTGGACTCATAGGGCCCGCCCAATAAAACCGCCGGTTCCGCGCTGACTGGCGGCAATTGACCGAGGTCGGCGCGGTAGACGTTCAGCAACAATCCCCGGGAGGCAGCCCAGTCGGCAATTGCACCCGGTCCTTCGGCGGGGTGGTGCTGGATCAGGTTCAAGGTGCGAATCTCATCGTTCATTCAGCTCGCCTTTTCTATAAGTATTTGTCGCATATGCACAATTTACGCGCTTGAAGCCGCTCTAGACTGCCCGCCACTTCGGTTTTCTCCAACAAAAAAGCGCTGACCGAACGCTACCAATCGAACGCTGCCAATAAAAGCCTCCGCCCACAGGAGTTATAAATGAAGAAGCTAGTGATGTTCGGTGCCCTGGCACTGTCGATGTTGTCCCTGACCGCTGTGGCCGATGACGCCAAGCCGATCCGCATCGGTATCGAAGCCGGTTACCCGCCATTCTCGATGAAAACCCCTGACGGCAAACTCACCGGTTTCGACGTCGATATCGGCGACGCGCTGTGTGAGCAGGCGAAACTGAAATGTACTTGGGTCGAGCAAGAGTTCGACGGCCTGATCCCGGCCCTGAAGGTCAAGAAAATCGACGCGATCCTGTCGTCCATGACCATCACCGACGACCGCAAGAAAAACGTCGATTTCACCATCAAGTACTACCACACCCCGGCGCGCTTCGTGATGAAGGAAGGCACCGACGTCAAAGATCCGCTGACCGAGCTCAAGGGCAAGAAAGTCGGTGTACTGCGCGCCAGTACTCACGACCGCTTCGCCACTGAAGTGCTGCAACCGGCCGGTATTGTCCTGGTGCGTTACGGCTCGCAGCAGGAAGCCAACCTGGACATGGTCTCCGGTCGCCTCGACGCGATGCTGGCCGACTCGGTCAACCTCGACGACGGTTTCCTGAAAACCGACGCGGGCAAGGGCTTCGCTTTTGTGGGTCCAACCTACGAAGACGCCAAGTACTTCGGCGGCGGCGCCGGCATCGCTGTGCGCAAGGGTGATAAAGAGCTGGCGGACAAATTCAACACCGCCATCACTGAAATCCGTGCCAACGGCAAGTACAAGCAAGTGCAGGACAAGTACTTCAATTTTGATGTTTACGGCGAGTAATCCAGCCGTATAAGAAAGTGGCAACCGTGAAAGCGGTTGCCACTTTTTTTATGTGCCGGTGTTTTTTTTGCCAACATATTTCCCTGTAGGAGCTGGCTTGCCAGCGATGACGGCCGTACATTCAACATCAATGTGACTGTTGGATCGCCTTCGCCGGCAAGCCAGCTCCTACAGGTTTCGTGATCCTGAGCGTCGGTTTCGACAGGAGTTTTTATGCAACGCATCGACCACCCATTGCCCTGGAGCCACCTGGGCTCCGAACGCACCCTCAGCGTATTTCGTTACGGCACGGGCTCGCGCAAGGTCTACATCCAGGCCAGCCTGCACGCGGACGAACTGCCGGGCATGCGCACGGCGTGGGAGCTGAAAAAACGCCTGGCCGAACTCGAAGCCCAAGGTCAGTTGCAAGGCGTGATCGAGTTGGTTCCCGTGGCCAATCCCATCGGCCTGGACCAACACCTACAAGGCAGCCACATGGGCCGTTTCGAACTCGGCAGTGGCAAGAATTTCAACCGCTCGTTCGTTGAACTGAGCGCGCCGGTCGGTGAGCTGATCGGCGATCAGTTGGGCGCCGATGCCCAGGTCAACATCGTGTTGATTCGTCAGGCCATGGGCCAGGTTCTCGACGGTTTGCCTGCACCGAAGTCGCAGCTGGAAGCCATGCATCGCTTGCTGCTGCGCCATGCCTGTGATGCCGACATCACCCTCGACTTGCATTGCGATTTCGAAGCGGCGATTCATATTTATGCGCTGCCGCAACACTGGTCGCAATGGAAGTCCCTGGCGGCTCGGCTGAAGGCAGGCGTTGCGCTGCTGTGTGAAGACTCCGGCGGCAGTTCTTTCGATGAGTCCTGTTCTTCGCCATGGTTGCGCCTGGCCAGGGCATTCCCCGAGGCGGCGATTCCACCGGCGAACCTGGCGACAACGCTGGAGCTGGGCAGCATGGGCGATACCCGGGTCGATCAGGCTCAGGCCAATTGCGAGGCCATTCTCGGCTTCCTTGCCGAACAGGGTTTTATCAAAGGCACCTGGCCGGCCGCACCGAGTGAATGTTGTGAAGGCATGCCGTTTGAAGGCACGGAATACCTGTTTGCGCCGCATCATGGCGTGGTCAGTTTTCTGCGCGAGGCCGGTGAATGGGTCGAGAAGGGCGATGCACTGTTTGAAGTGGTTGACCCGTTGAGCGACCGGGTGACCACTGTGTGCGCCGGCACCAGTGGTGTGTTGTTTGCGATTGATCGCGGGCGGTATACGCAACCGGGGACGTGGCAGGCGAAAGTTGCGGGGCGCGAGCCGATCCGCGTTGGGAAGTTGATTAACGATTGACCGGGATGCTTTGGTGTCGCTGATACCGCTATCGCGAGCAGGCTCGCTCCCACAGTTGAAATGCATTCCCCCTGTGGGAGCGAGACCGGCTTGCCGGCGATAGCGGTATCAGCAGCACTGCGAGTGCATCGGCAACAGGAGATGTTAGGCTCAACCCCGAATCCTGCGCTCTGTGAAGGAAGGTTTATGTTGAAGGTTCTCGCTCTGCTGACACTCCTGGCGTCCGCCGCCGTCCACGCTGAAACCCCGCTGCATACCGATCTGCCGCTCAAATACCTGGAGCAGGCCAACCCCGAATCGGTCAATCAACCCCTGGTGATTTTCCTCCACGGCTACGGCAGTAACGAGCAGGACCTGTTCGGCATCAAGGATGAATTGCCCGCCCGCTACAACTACCTGTCGGTGCGCGCGCCGATGGTCATGGAGGAGGGCAGCTATCAGTGGTTTCGCAAGAAGGGAGAAGGTGCCTACAACGGCGAGACGGATGACCTGAAGGCCAGCGGCCCGGTGTTGCTGGATTTCGTCGCACAGGCTGCGAAGAAATATCACACAGTACCGAACAAGGTTTTCCTGGTGGGCTTCAGCCAGGGCGCGATCATGTCTTACGAGGTCGCGTTGCGTCATCCCGAAGCCGTGGGCGGGATTGCGGCGTTGAGCGGGCGAATTTTGCCGGTGCTCAAGTCCGAGCTCAAACCCGATGAAAAACTTCAGAAGCTGGCGATTTTCATCGGGCATGGCACGGCGGACAAACGCCTTCCCTTCAACGACGGCACCGAGGCGAACAGCCTGTTACAGAGCCTGTCACTCAAGCCTGAATTTCATGCCTACCCAGGCGTTGGCCACAACATCAGTGCCGCCGAAATGCAGGATTTGAGCGCCTGGTTGCAGCGCCTCAACCCCTGAGCCTTACTTGCCGCTGACGATCTGTTTAACCAGCGCTTCGTGGCCGGCATTGTCGCTGAGACGGGAAATCACCTTTACCAGCGCCATGCGCGTGCCCGAGGCGGCCATCAGCGTGGTATCGAGGGTCTTGCCGCCGCCCTGGGTGGCGATGCTGTCGATCTCCCGCAGACCGAGGCCGGTGCCTTTCTGGGTCAGGCTTTTCTCACTGAGCTTGGTGAAATCCGGCAGCGCCTTGGCTTGTTGAGTGGCGAAGTCGGACGCCGTGGCGTCGAGGAACTCACCGTCGTTGTCCTTGGCGTTGACGCCACCAGGAATGGTGTTTTCAGCGGCAATCACCACAGTTTTCGTGGTTGCGTTGGTGTACATGGTGCCGCTCGCACCGGTCGCGTCCGCCGGCAGCGGGTTGGCAACGAAGCCCTTGGGCAGGTTGAATTTGAATTTTCCGCCCAGCATCGAGACGTTCTGCGCTGGCGCTACCTCTTTAGCCGCCTGTGCATTCAAAGCCCCCAGGCTGGCAACTGCTGCCAGCAGCAGGACAACGGCTTTTTTACTCAACAGTGACATTCAAAATCTCCAGGGTGGTCTCGCGGTGGGGGCGATCATCCCATGGAGGTCGTGACGCATTCCAGTGTGGGCTAACGGGCGGTCGGGTTGCTCAGCATTCGGGGCGAAGCATTCATTGATAGACCCCGTGTTCAATCCGGGTCAAATAGTCCTCTATGACTTGGACGCCGAGTGGGTTGTTGATCAGCTCCAAGGGGATTTTACTGCCCAAGTATCTGCATGGTTTCTTCAGCCAGTCTTCAACCGACTGCTGATCGCCAAATACGATTATGGCGTGCTTAAAGACCTCCTCAAACTGGAAGGAAACCGCATTTTGCGGGTGGTTGAGTCGCACCGTTTTGCTCTCCTTCAATTCGCGCCGAGATGGGTCTGTTACCGGATTTGGCTCTACCACGCTAATCCTTAAACTTCCGAAGGCCAACCCGAAAAACGCGTGGGAAAAATCCCTGGATTTTTGATTTTTGACGTCGTTTGTGGGAACCGCGATGAGGACAAATCCACGCATTCACGAATGTTGTTTAACCGCGCTCAGCGTTACTTCATGAAAGCTACAACACCTTGCGTCGTTGCCTACAGGTACGTAAGAATCCGCCGGCTTGTGCGCTTTTGGGGTGGGTTCTATTGTTTTCCGGTCGCTGAAAACACAGTGATCGGGTTTGGTAGACCCTCAGCATCGACGCATAGCGTCACCTTGTTCGGCCCTTTCTCAGGGCTGCGTTTTATGGTGGCCATGCGCAGGGCTCCTTCGGGGGCGCCGGTTCCGATGCCCGGTCTACCAACCTTCGTATGGCCGCCACCCTCCGTTTGGTAGCGAGAGGTTGATGGCTCCTTCTAAGTAGCATCGGAGCTCCATCTATGCCCAAACCAACACCCAATCCCCCCAGCCCGGACCTGTCCGCTCCAGCCCAAAGCGCTGACCAAGAAAAGCTCGAAGAGACCATCAAACTCGCCCTCGACTTTTACGCCAATCCTGCCGCGCACATTGCCCTGATCAACGCCACGCCAAGGCAACTCCACAGCATGTTCAGCGTCAACCCGGAACTCGATGTCCAGACCCTGCTCAGCCATGCGTGCGAGTCGCTGGCATCGGCCAATGTCATGGTCATGGACCTGGCGGATCATATGGAGGGGACCCGTCGCAATTCGCTGTTGGGCATTGCGCAGGTCATCATGCTTGGGGAGCTGGCGGTGAACCAGGCACTGGATAAACTCGACGCCGCCGAGTAATAGGGATGCCCGTGGTGAGAGGCTGGCCCTCACCACGGGATTTATGCCGTTACACGTCCCGGCGCACCGGGTAGCTCTCGATCACGTCCAGAAACTCGATCCGACGGTCGCTGGCCAACAGCGCCGGCAACAGCTTTTCGTAGTCCTGGCGATACGGCTTGCTCAGGTGACGGGTGATGAAGTCTTCCTTGCTGCAGTTCCAGGTTTCGTAGAGCACCAGAGTGTTCGGCTCGTCCTGCAACTGGTGGACCCAGGTGTTGACGAAGTCCGGCTCGGCCGACATCTGGTGCACCACGTCCAGCAGGCGCTGCTTTGTTTCGGCGAAGCGTTCCGGTTTGGCTGGCAGGTAAACGATAAACGCGACTTGATCACTCATTTCATCACCTTCGCATGCGGGGGAATGGATTACTGCGCCTGGTTTTGCGGGAACAGGTTGCGACGGGTTTCTTCGTCGAATTCCGCTTTCAGTACCAGCTTCTCTTTGAGGCCGTGAGCACGTACGGCTGCCGGGCGAGCGCCGATTTCATCGAACAGGCGCTTGACGTTCGGGTATGCCGCCAAACCGTTTTCGCCGAGGATGTACGGCGCGTAGTTGGCCCAGCCCCACAGCGCCATGTCGGCGATGCTGTAGGTGTCGCCGGCCAGGTATTGATGGTCGGCCAGGCGCTGATCGAGCACGCGGTAATGACGTTCGACTTCCTTGAGGTAACGGTTTTTTGCGTAGGCCAGGTCTTCCGGGGCGTGATGCAGGAAGTGCACCGCCTGGCCGGAAAACGGCGACAGGCCGGTGGCGATGAACATCAACCAAGACAGAAGCTCGGCCTGGCCGGCAACGGAGGTCGGCAGGAAGCGCTGATGTTTTTGCGCGAGGTGCAACAGGATCGCCTGGGAGTCGAACACGGTGGCGTCGCCATCGACCAGCGCTGGCACTTTGGCGTTCGGGTTGATCGCCAGAAAGGCTGGCTGGTGTTGCTCGCCCTTGAAGGTGTCGACGCCGATCAATTCGTACGGCGTTTGCAGTTCTTCAAGCAGCAGGGCGACTTTCATCGGGTTTGGCGAAGGGTGGAAAAAGAATTTCATGGTGTAGGCCTCAGTCAGTGGTTGGTCAGGAACTGAGGCTGATAGTGGGCGAAACCCGTTCGATTGACGTACGGGGTTGTTGTTCTACTCGTTCGAAATAGTTGAACGGGTTGCGGGCGTTGCCACCGGTTTGGCTAACAGGCGCCGGGTGACGCCGAGCATGGCTACCGACACCGCGACGCCCAGGCCAAAAGCCTTCAGGCCCATGCCCGGCAAGGTCAGCGCCAGGACCAGGCAGAACGCGCTGAACGAATACATGCCGGTGGCCGTGGCGCGCAACAAGGCGGCGGTAAACGCCGGGCCACGGGTTTGCTGGGAAAACACCGCCATCACGCTGCCCAGCACCGGGAACACCGCGAGCAGGCCGCTCCAGCGTTCGCCGACGGTGCTGGCGAGCCAGGTGACCGCGAGAGTGAGAAGGGCGCCGGCAATCATGCGCAGCAGCAATTTGTCGGACTTCGGTGCCGGGCCGGAGACGATCGGCTGCACCTTGGGAAACAGGTAAGGCGCCGCCAGCAGCGCGGTCGCGGCGGCGATCACCGAGAACACCAGGGACGGTGGAATCACCGACAGCACCACCGCCGCTGTGGCCCAGACCAGCAGCGAAACCGTCAGCGCCCAAGGCCATCCCGCGCGTTGGGCGACCTGGGCGTAGGTTACGCAGAAGGCAATCATCGCGAACATCGCGGATAACGCGGCGGTCGCCGATTGCGCGGCAAACACTTCGCCTTGTTCGATAGCGAGGAAAAACAGAATCGGCCCGACTACCACCGGCAACCCTGACAGCCAACCGGCGACACTCGGGCCCCAGCGTTTGCCCGCGAGGGAGATCAGTAAGAGAAACCCGGGAATGACCAGCAGTTTGAGCAGCAGCACGTAGGCGCCTCCGACCTGAGTGAAGCGGCAACGTTAGCATTGCGACAAGTAGATTGCTCTAAGGATTGGCTGTTTTTGTATACAAAGTTGAAAGCTTGTACAGCAACACTTTATGCGTATAAGTAACAGAACCCATACGCGCTGAATCGAGCCGATCATGACCCGACCACGATCACCTCTGCGACATACCCTGTGGCTGTTGGTATTACTGGGCAACCACGCGTTGGCCAATTGGCAGGAGTCTTTGCCTGGCGCCCAAATCGTTGGTACCGGCGAGTTCCGGATGTTCGGTTTCGATATCTACAACGCTCGTCTGTGGAGCGCCGCACAGCCATTTGCGAGCGACCAGCCGTTCGCCCTGGAGCTGATTTATCAGCGCAGGATTTCCCGGGACGATCTGGTCCAGGCCAGCGTCGAAGAAATCAAACGACTGTCGGGCGCATCGGTGAGTGCCGGGCAACTCGCGGTATGGCAGGCGCAGATGCAGCAGGCGTTTGTCGATGTGCAGGCCGGGACCCGACTCATCGGGGTTTACTTGCCGGGGCAGGGCGCACGTTTTTTTGTCGGCCCGCAGTTGCAGTACGAGGTGACGGACCCGGTGTTCGCCCGGGCGTTTTTTGATATCTGGCTCGACCCGCGCACGAGCAATCCCGAGTTGCGGGAGCAGTTGTTGGGCATTGCCAAGCCCTGATCATCACCCGCCGTTGCTTTTGCCTTTGTAGGAGCAGCCGGTCGACGCTCGATTGCTCGCGATGACAGCACCTCGGTGGTCCAGACGTTCCGCGTCATCGTTTATCGCGAGCAAGCTTGCTCCTACAAAAGCAAAGGCCGCAGCGGCGATCTTTGCGTTTTGTCTGTACACCGAAAAGCGCGAAACGTCTAAGCTGCGCCCTCCCGCCTGTTTTCTGGAATGTTTGCGTGAAATTCAGTTTGCCCAAAGTCGCCACTGCGCCGTTTTGTCCTCCGGAAGTGGCGGGCAGCGTTGCTGTTGACCCTCGCGCGTCATTTTTCAAGCGTGTCCTGCGTTTCGCCGGCCCGGGCTTGCTGGTGTCCATCGGCTACATGGACCCGGGCAATTGGGCCACCGCCATCGAGGCCGGTTCGCGGTTTGGTTACAGCCTGTTGTTTGTGGTGTTGCTTGCCAGTCTGGCGGGGATGGTGGTGCAGTGTTTGTGCTCGCGCCTGGGCATTGCCACTGGGCGCGATCTGGCGCAGTTGTCCCGCGAGCGCTACAGCACGCGGACCGCACGGACCCAATGGGTGCTGGCGGAGATCTCGATCATCGCCACCGACCTCGCCGAAGTGCTCGGCTGTGCGCTGGCGTTCCATCTGCTGTTGGGCTGTTCGCTGAGCGTCGGCATCGCCCTCACAGCGTTCGACACGCTGCTGGTGCTGGCCCTGCAGAACCGTGGCTTTCGCCGACTGGAAGCGATCATGCTGGTGCTGGTGAGCACCATCGGTGTGTGTTTCTTCGTTGAATTGTTGTTGATCAAGCCTTACTGGCCGGACGTCGCACGGGGTTTCACGCCGTCACTGTCGGCCATCGGCGATGCGGCGCCGCTGTACCTGGCCATCGGGATTCTCGGGGCCACGGTCATGCCGCATAACTTGTACCTGCACACCTCGATCGTACAGACCCGGATGATCGGCAAGGACCTGGCCAGCAAGCAGGACGCGGTGAAACTGGCGCGCATCGACACCATCGGTTCCCTGGCGCTGGCGCTGCTGGTGAACGCGGCGATCCTGATCCTCGCGGCCGCGGCCTTCCACAAGACCGGGCACACCGATGTGGTGGACATTCAGGACGCCTATCACTTGCTCGACCCGCTGGTGGGCGGCGCGTTGGCCAGCGTGCTGTTCGGCGTCGCGTTGCTGGCGTCCGGTCAGAGTTCGACGTTCACTGGCACCATCGCCGGGCAAGTGATCATGGAGGGTTACCTCAACCTGCGGATTCCCTGCTGGCAACGGCGCTTGATTACCCGGGGGCTGGCGTTGATCCCGGCGTTTATCGGTGTGTGGCTGATGGGGGATAACGCGATTGGCAAGCTGCTGGTGTTGAGTCAGGTGGTGCTGAGTTTGCAGTTGCCGTTTGCGTTGTATCCGTTGATTCGCATGACCAATGACCATCAGTTGATGGGGCCGTTTGTGAATCGATTGCCGACGCGGGTGTTGGCGTGGGGGTTGTTTGCGGTGATCAGTGGGGCGAATAGTTGGTTGATCTTTCAGTTTTTTGGGTGACTGTTCGGCCGCCATCGCCAGCAAGCTGGCTCCTACAGGGACATGGTGAACCTGTAGGAGCCGGCTTGCCGGCGATGAACGATGACGCGGTCTATCGCTGGAATGACTCAACCACAAAATCGATAAATACCCGGGTCTTGGCCGGCATCAGCGTCCGGCTCGGGTAATACAACGAGATCGGCCCCGCATCGGCGTGCCAGTCCGGCAACAGGCGCACCAGTTCCCCGCGCTCGATGTTCGCTGCCACATCCGGCAATACCAGCAGCGTCACCCCCAGGCCCAGGAGCGCTGCCTCACGCATGGCGGCAGGATCGTTGAGCACGATGTTTTCGTTCAGACCGGCGCTCTCTTCATGGCCCGCTCGATCGTGCATCACCCACTGACGAATCCGCCCGGTGCGAATGCCGCGCATCACAATGCCGGTGTGTCCGATCAGGTCGGCCGGTGTGCGCGGCATCGTGCGTCCTGCCAGGTAGGCCGGGGAGGCCACCGCGACGATATCCGCCGCCGCCAACGTCCGTGAGATGACTCCAGGCGTGAGTTCGAAGCCGCCGCCGATGGCCGCGTCATAACCTTCAGCAATCAAGTCCACCTGGCGATTTTCGAAGTGCCATTCCGGGCGAATCAACGGATAACGCGCCAGGAACTGCGGCAACAACGGCAACACATGACCGATGCCAAACGTCGGCGCCAGGCTGACCTTGAGCACACCGGCCGGCTCCCCGCGATCACTGCTCACGGCACTGATCGCCGCTTGCAACGCCTCCAGGTTGCCGCCGATGCCGGCCAGAAAACCCTCACCGGCTTCAGTGAGCGACAGCTTGCGGGTCGAACGCTGAAACAACCGAACACCCATATTGCGCTCCAGCATCGCCACGTTGCGGCTGACCGCGGCGGGTGTCAGCGCCAGCAAACGTGCCGCGGCGGAAAAACTGCCCGTTTCAGCACTGCGTACAAAAGATTCGAGGTTGGCGAGGGTTTCCACGGCTGGCACCTGATATGAATACTTGAAAATCATTCAAGTCATTACCCGCTAATCAAGGGCTAATGACAAGCGCAGTATTCACGCCAACGACAACCCCTTGGAGTGAATCACCATGAGTACTATCGGCATCATCGGCGCTGGCGCCATTGGTTCAGCGTTTGCCAGAGCCTTGTCCCGTCAGGGCATCGAAGTCGTCATCGCCAACAGTCGTGGTCCGGAGACCTTGGCCGCCCTGGTGGCGGAGCTCGGCCCGACTGCGCGCGCCGGCACCCGTGAAGAAGCGGCCGCCCAGCCAATCGTTCTGGTGGCGGTCAACTGGTCGAAGTTGCCGACAGCACTCGCTGGTCTGCCGGACTTCGGCGGGAGGATCGTGATCGACGCCAATAACTCGATTGAGGCGCCGTTGTTCAAGGCTGTGGATTTGCAGGGCCGTATGTCCAGCGAAGTGTTCGCTGAATGGGTGCCGGGGGCGAGAGTGGTGAAGGCGTTCAATCACCTGGCGGCGCGCTTGCTGGAGAGTGATCCGGCGGCGGAGGGCGGTCGGCGGGTGCTGTTTGTGTCGGGCGATGATGCCGAGGCGAAAGCTCAGGTGGTTGCGTTGACCGAGCGCTTGGGCTTCTTCGGGATTGATCTTGGGGAGTTGAGTGTCGGTGCGCGGTTGGCGCAGTTTCCGGGTGGGCCGTTGCCAGTGTTGAATCTCGTGAAGTTCGCCTGACACGGATTGCGGCAATAAACGCAAATCCTGTAGGAGCCGGCTTGCTGCGGGCGGCGTTCCGACGATGGCGGTGTATCGGGCAACATCAATGTTGAATGTTGCTCCGCCATCGCCAGCAAGCTGGCTCCTACAGAAATGCTCCCTCGTTTGAGAATGAGGGGTGTTGCCGGATGGCGCGGATCTTCGTGGGTCCCCGCGCCGTCCGTTGAACGCGTTAAGCCCGTTCGATCGCCAGTGCCACGCCCTGACCACCACCGATGCACAGGGTGGCGAGGCCTTTCTTGGCGTCGCGCTTGATCATTTCATGCAGCAAAGTCACCAGCACACGGCAGCCCGACGCACCGATCGGGTGACCGAGGGCAATGGCGCCGCCGTTGACGTTGACCTTGTTCAAGTCCCATTCCAGGTCCTTGGCCACCGCCAGGGATTGCGCGGCGAAGGCTTCGTTGGCTTCGATCAGGTCCAGTTGGTCGATGGACCAGCCGGCTTTGCTCAGGCAACGGCGAGTGGCCGAGACCGGGCCGATGCCCATGATCGCCGGGTCCACACCTGCGTTGGCGTAAGCCGCGATTTTTGCCAGCACCGGCAGGCCCAGGGCCTTGGCTTTGTCCGCGCTCATAAGGATCACGGCGGCGGCGCCATCGTTCAGCGACGAGGCGTTACCGGCAGTCACCGAACCGTCCTTTTTGAAGGCCGGTTTCAGTTTGCCCAGGGCTTCGGCGGTGGTGCCGGCGCGTGGCTGTTCATCGGTGGCGAAGGACAGCGGATCGCCCTTGCGCTGCGGAATCAGGATCGGCGTGATTTCATCGGCAAAACGCCCGGCTTCGATGGCGGCCGTGGCTTTCTGCTGCGAGGCCGCAGCGAAGGCGTCCTGTTGCTCGCGGGTCAGGCTGTACTTTTCAGCCAGGTTCTCGGCGGTGATGCCCATGTGGTAATCGTTGAACGCATCCCACAGACCGTCGCTGATCATGGTGTCGACGATTTGCGCGTGCCCCATGCGCAGACCGGTGCGCGCACCTGGCATGACGTAGTTGGACAGGCTCATGTTTTCCTGGCCGCCGGCAATGATCACCTCGGCGTCGCCGCAGCGAATCGCCTGGGTGGCCAGGTGCAGGGCCTTGAGGCCCGAGCCGCAGACCTTGTTCAGGGTCATGGCCGGCACGGTGAACGGTAGGCCCGCCTTGATCGCGGACTGACGCGCAGGGTTTTGCCCGGCGCCGGCGGTCAACACCTGGCCCATGATCACTTCATCGACTTCAGCCGGGTTCAGGCCGGTTTGCGTCAGCAACTGACGGATCACCGCAGCACCGAGGTCTACGGCGGACACATTGGCCAGCGAGCCCTGGAAGCTGCCGATGGCAGTACGGGTGGCGGCGACAATGACGACTTCTTGCATGGAATGATTCCTCACTGGGCAGCGAACTGCATTTCCGGAACGTGGTCCGGCACGATCAGTTTACCGGCAGTCTTGGCGACGATCTCTTCGACGCTGACGCCCGGCGCACGCTCTTTGAGAATGAACGCGCCGTTTTCGATTTCAAGATACGCCAGGTCAGTCAGTACGCGCTTGATGCAACCGGCGCCGGTCAGTGGCAGGCTGCATTGGGACAACAGCTTGGACTCACCGTCCTTGGACGCGTGGGTCATGATGACGATGATGTTGTCGGCGCCGGCCACCAGGTCCATCGCGCCGCCCATGCCCTTGACCAGCTTGCCGGGGATCATCCACGAGGCGATGTTGCCTTGCACGTCGACTTCAAAGGCGCCCAGCACGGTCAGGTCGACATGGCCCCCGCGAATCATCGCGAAGGACTCGGCCGAAGAAAAGATCGATGCGCCGGTACGCGCAGTCACGGTTTGCTTGCCGGCGTTGATCATGTCGGCATCGATGGTTTCTTCAGTAGGAAAAGGACCCATGCCGAGCAGGCCGTTTTCCGACTGCAGCATGACTTCCATGCCTTCGGGAATGTAGTTGGCGACCAGGGTCGGAATGCCGATGCCCAGGTTCACGTAGAAGCCGTCCTGCATTTCGCGGGCGACGCGTTGAGCCATTTGTTCGCGGGAAAGTGCCATTGTTGTTATTCCTTCATTCGGTCCGGGGGCAGGGGATCACTTACGCACGGTGCGCTGTTCGATGCGCTTCTCGAACGTGCCGCAAATGACCCGGTCGACGTAGATGCCAGGGGTGTGGATCTGCGCCGGGTCCAGCTCGCCGGGTTCGACAATTTCTTCGACTTCGACCACGGTGATCTTGCCGGCGGTGGCGGCCAGCGGGTTGAAGTTCTGGGCGGTGTGGCGGTAGATGACGTTGCCGAAATGGTCGGCTTTCCAGCCTTTGACGATGGCGAAGTCACCGGTGATGGATTCTTCCATCAGGTACTTGCGACCGTGGAATTCGCGCACTTCCTTGCCTTCGGCGACCGGGGTGCCGACGCCAGTAGCCGTGAAGAATGCCGGGATGCCGGCGCCGCCTGCGCGCATTTTTTCGGCGAGGGTGCCTTGAGGCGTCAGGACGACTTCGATTTCGCCTTTCAGCAGTTGGTCTTCGAACAGCTTGTTTTCGCCAACGTAGGAGGCCACTACTTTTTTGATCTGCCGGTCTTCCAGCAGCACGCCAAGTCCGAAACCGTCGACGCCGCAGTTGTTGGAAACCACGGTCAGGTCACGGGTGCCTTTGCGCTTGATCTCGGCGATCAGGTTTTCCGGAATGCCGCACAGGCCGAAGCCGCCAGCGATTACCGTCATGCCGTCTTCAAGACCTGCCAGAGCTTCCTCGTAGGAACTCACGCGCTTGTCGAAACCTGCCATATGCACCTCTTTTATTCTTTGTGGGCGGCTGGCTAGCCGTATGGGATGGAGTGTCGCGCTGGAGGATTTATTTGTTAAGTTGATTTTTAAGGTTGATTGATAGATAAAACTCACCAATTAATCCTGTAGGAGCATGGCTTGCCTGCGATGACGATCTCCAGGACGCCATCGCAGGCAAGCCATGCTCCTACAGAAAGCACCTGCGCTCATTACTGGAGCAGTTAGCCTATGACAGTCAAGCAGATCAGGGCTTTTTTAGCCGTGGCCCAGAGTCTGAGCTTTGCCGTCGCCTGCGAACGATTGCACCTGTCGCAATCGGCGTTGAGCCTGACCATCAAGGCGCTGGAGGAGGGCCTGGGCGGGCGGCTGTTTACCCGCAACACGCGCAACGTGGCGCTGACGCCCGAGGGGGAGTCGCTGGTGCCGTTGGCCCGCCGATTGATCGCGGACTGGGACAATGTCGAGGACGAATTGCGCCAGCGTTTTACCCTGCAGCGCGGGCGCGTGACGCTGGCGGCGATGCCGTCGTTTGCTGGCAACCTGCTGCCGCCGATCCTCAAGACGTTTCGCGCACGCTATCCCAAGGTCAACGTCACGGTGAATGACGTGATCAACGAGCAGGTGCTGGAAATGGTGCGCGATCGGCAGGTCGAGTTGGGCGTAGCGTTTGAACCGACGCAAAGTTCGTCGCTGCAATTCACGCCGTTGTACCGGGACCGGTTTGTGGCGGTGGTGCCGTTCGATTCGCCTTTTTCAGGGCGCGAAGACATTGATTGGCAGACGTTGCTTGAAGAGCCTTTCATTACCTTGCAGCGACCTTCGACGGTGCGGGTGATGCTGGAGGAGCACTTGCAAGCGCGAGGGATGAAGTTGCCGGTGGAGTTTGAAAGCCATCAGTTGGCGACAGTCGGGAGAATGGTCGCCAGTGGCCTGGGGGTGAGCGCGGTGCCGGCGTTGTGTGCCGGGCAGATGCGCGAGTTGGGCGCACGGTGCATTACCCTGCGTGACCCGGTGGTGGAACGGGCGATCGGGGTGTTGACCAAGCCTGGGGTGGAGTTGTCGGCTGCGGCGCAGGCGTTGTTCGATATTCTCAAGGAAGAACACTTCGACCAACGCCTTGCCCTGTGAAACCGCTCGGTTCTACTTTTTAGCGGTCGACAACGGTGGGGTTCGAGGCGGGATCATGCGTTTGGTCCCCGTCGATTCGAATGCCGAGGCGAAGCGCAGCAGCGTCGAATCGTCGTAGGCGCGACCGGCAAACGTCAGGCCGACGGGCATGCCGATGTCCGGCATCACGCCCATCGGCACGGTGACCGTTGGTACACCCAAATGCCGGATGGCGAGGTTGCCGTTGGCCACCCAGATGCCGTTGCTCCAGGCGATGTCCGCAGAGGCCGGGTCGATATCGGCATTCGCCGGCGCAACGTCGGCCACTGTCGGGAACAGCACCGCATCGAGCCCCAGCCGATCCATCCAGTCTTCCAGGTCGATTCGACGGGTTTTTTCCAGCCCGCGCAAGCCATCAGGCACTGTGGAAATCTGATCCCACGGGGTGATGCCGCGCTCGGCCATCCGCACGTATTCGTCCATGCCGGCGACCAGGTCGCCCTCGCGGTTGGGCAGGGTTCCCGGGTCGTGCGGGAAAATCAGCGGCCCGTCGACATCGACCAGACGGTTCAATTTCGGGTCGCCGTTGGCCTGCAGGAAGTCATCGAATGCCCAGGCCGTCAGGTCCCACAACTCATGATGCAGGAACTCTTTAGACACCAGGCCTCGGGTAAACACCGTCGGCGCACCCGGACGATCACCCTCGCAATTGGAGACCAGCGGGAAGTCGACTTCAATCACTTCGGCGCCCGCCGCTTCAAGTGCCTTGCGGGCCTCTTCCCAGAGCCCGATCACCGATGGACGCGTGTTGATGCGCTGCCCCGTCGGCCCACCGATGCCCGGTGCGTCGCTCGTGCCCGCGTCGGGATCGGCGTTGATGTACATGCGCGGAACGCCGAGGCGTTTGCCGGCCAGTGCATCGGTGTTCGCCGCAAGTTCGGCATAGGATGCCGGGCGCACCGAGGCGACGCTCGGAATCGGCACCCAGGGTTGCAGCCGCCACAGATCGCCGCGGGTGTCGGGATCTTCCGCCACCACCACGTCGAGCACTTCAAGCAGGTCGGCCATGGTTCTGGCGAAGGGCACGACGACGTCCATGGTCGGCGTCAGCGGCCAGTTGCCGCGCACCGAGATCACCCCGCGCGACGGCGTGTAGGCGCACAAACCGTTGTTCGAGGCCGGACCGCGACCGCTCGACCAGGTTTCTTCCGCGAGACCGAAGGCCGCGAAACTGGCGGCGGTCGCCGTCCCGGCGCCATTCGACGAACCCGAGGCGAAAGGGGCGGTGAGGTAGTCAGCGTTGTACGGGCTTTCGGCACGGCCGTAGACCCCGCGCTGCATGCCGCCGTTCGCCATCGGCGGCATGTTGGTTTTGCCCAGGCAGATCGCACCCGTGGCGCGAAGCCGTTCGATGGTGAACGCATCGCGATAGGCAATCAGGTGGGCGAAAGCGGGGCTGCCAGAGGCGGCGGTCAGCCCTTTGACCAGATAACTGTCTTTGGCGGTATAGGGAATGCCATCGAGCGGCCCCAGCGTTTGACCTTTGGCCCGACGGGCATCGGACGCCTGCGCTTCATTGAGCGCCTCGGGGTTGCGCACCACCACGGCGTTGAGCGCGGTGGCGGTGTCCGGGCCATCGTAGGCATCGATCCGGGCCAGGTAAGCCTGCACCAGTTCGACGGCGGTGGTCTGCCCGGATTCGAGCGCCGCGCGCAGTTCGGCAATGGACACTTCAGTGACTTCGATCATGCGCTTACCACCGGCTGCTGAGGGGTGACGGGTTGAATGTTTCCATCACGCGGGAGCGTTGGCTCAGGGGTATCACTTTTCTCAAAATGGGTTCTCATATCCGTTCTCGTTGCACTGCATTACGCGACAGCGTGCTATTTAACACCAAGTTGGGCCAGATAGAGTTGTCGATACGCGTCAACCAGTTGATCCAGGGTGAAAGCGCGATTGCGGCCACTGGGGTTGGGCAAGACCCAGACCGAGGCGTTACCGAACGTTTGCGACTGAAGCCCCCAGGCAACGTTGCGCTGGCCGGATAATGCGCCATAGGCGGCCTTGCCGAGAAAAGCCACAAAGCGTGGCGCATAGTGCGCGATCTTCTGTTCAAACTGCGCAGCGGCGGCGATGAATTCATCCACCGACAACTGATCAGCGCGCGCCGTTGGCCGCTCAACCACGGTCGTTAATCCACAGTGATACTGCACGATTGTCCGGTCATCTTCCGGGCGAACTTCCTGCGGCGTAAAACCGGCCAGATGAAGGGTGCGCCAGAAGCGATTGCTGCGGCCCGCAAAATGATGCCCTTGGGCGGCGGCCATCATGCCGGGGTTAATGCCGCAAAAAACCACCGCCAGATGCTTGGCCAGCCTGTCTTCGAGTCTGTTGCCCGTCATGACGTCGCTCAACCGCAGATCACATTGACCGCATTGCGTGCCAGCCCGGTCAGTTCCGCCCGGGATTTGCCCGCCCGCGCACGGATGGAAATGCTGTGCAGCAGGGAGGAGGCGAGCACGGCGAGGGCCGCAGCGTCGACATCGTCCTTGAGCTCTCCTTTATCAATGGCCACGCGCAGACGCGCTTCCAGGTCGGCATCCAGTCGGCTGAGTCGATCCGACAGCACATCGCGAATTTCCGGATCTTCGACCGCTTCGGTGGTCGCCGTGCCAATCGCAAAGCAACCACGGGGTTGGCCGTCACCCGAGAAGTAGATCGATAACTGCCCCTCGTAAAACTGCATCAATGCCTGGCGCAACGTCAGCTCTTCGCTCGTCAGCGCCTCGTGCATGGCGGCGGCGGCAAACTCCCAATACTGCTCAAGCGCTTTGATATAGAGCGCGTGCTTGTCACCGAATGCGGCGTACAGGCTCGGCCGGTTCATCCCGGCTGCGCTGGCGATGCTGTCCAGAGACGCACCGGAATAGCCGGTGTTCCAAAACACACCGAGCGCTTGTTGCAAGGCGGTCTGCGGGTCATAGGCGCGAGGACGGCCGCGTCCTTTGCCCTCGGTAGTTTTATTTTGTGCCATGTCGTACAAAATCCTTGAGTCTGGGAGTGGCGTGGCTATATTCTTACACCATCGCACAAAATTAAGGAACCAGAAATTCCTTGCTTGCGGGTTTGTTGTAGCGGAGCTCGATCGGGGTATTGCGGCTACGAAACAGGTGCGGCGGAGCGATCCTCCCGACCGCACACGGTAAGGCGCTGTTCCAGTGGGTGTTAGCCCGATTTCCCGGTTAAAGGTGTATTCGATCATGACTAAACAGTTCGATCTCTCAGCGACACAGACCCTCGGGCATCCCGGTCCGAACCCGGCTGACGCGCCCGTGAAGAAACCGTTCAAAGCGAAAATGCGGCCCCTGCTGATGGTCGGTGTGCCGCTGCTTTTCGCCGCGTTTGGCTACGCACGCTATCAGGCGGGCGAGCCCTTTGTTTCGACCGACAACGCCTACGCCCGGGTGGCCAAGGCCTCGATCAATGCACGTGTTTCCGGACAGGTCGTCGAGATTGCGGTTCAGGACAATCAGCCTGTGCGCAAAGGCCAGGTGCTGTTCCGCCTCAACCCGGAGCCGTTTCAGATCGCGGTCAACCGTGCAGAAGCACAGTTGAGCGTCGCACGGCTGCGCATCGATGGGCTCAAGGCCAGTTACCGGCAGCAGCAGGCCGAGTTGCAGTCCGCCAGGGAGTCGGCGGATTTCGACCAGAAAGAGTTCGCCCGCAAGAAAGCGCTGGTCGCCTCCGAGTTTGTCTCGCGGGCCGTTTACGAGCGGGCGGACACCGACCTGAAAGTGGCACGGCAGCGCATTGCGTCGATCGAGCAACAGATCGCCAGCACCGTCGTCGCGCTCAGCGGCAACCCGAACATCGACGCGGACAGTCACCCGACAGTGCGCGAGGCCAGGGCTCAACTGGACGAGGCGCAGCTCTACCTCGGGTATGCGACGGTGTACGCGCCGGACGATGGCATTGTCGCCAAGGTTGACGACTTGCAGGTGGGCAACTTCGTCAACAACGGCGCGCCGGCCTTTGCGCTGCTGTCCGATCGCGAGATCTGGATCGAGGCCAACTTCCGCGAGACGCAGGTCACCCATATGCGCCCCGGGCAGGCAGCGACCATCAGCATCGATACCTATCCCGATCACGTGTTCAAGGCCCACGTTACCAGCATGAGCCCGGGGGCCGGCTCGGACTTCGCCCTGCTGCCGCCAGAGAACGCGACCGGCAACTGGGTCAAGGTGGTGCAGCGCGTTCCGGTGCGCCTCGAACTCGATGAGGCGGATCCTGCCCTGGCGCTGTTCTCGGGCACCAGCGCCACGGTCAAGGTCGATACCGGTTATCGCACGCCGTGGTGGCATCCGCTCAAAGCATTGTTGACTGCGGGTGGCGCCTGATGAACAGCCAACAGAGTGGACACCCGGCGGGAGAGGGGGCGCATGCGCTGAGGTTCGCGGCGCTGCTGGCGACGTACATGCAGTCGGCGAACCTGCCTGTTCCGAACGCGGTACTCAGGTTGATTCAGGGCAGCCTGTCGATGACCGACGATCAGGCAGGCTGGATCTTCACCTCGTACCTCGCGGCAAGCGCCATCACCCTGCCGGTCGCGCAATGGCTCGCCGGGCGTTATGGCTTGAAGCGTGTTTATCTGACCGCGCTGGCCTTTTTTGCCCTTGGCTTGCTGCTTGCGACGTTGGCCACGACGCCGCTGGAATTCGTCGGCGCGCGGATCATCCAGGGGCTCGCGAGTGGCGTGCTTGCGCCGTTGTCGATGGCGATTTCAATGGAGACCCTGGCCCTCGAGAAGCGTGCGAAGTTTGGCGCGACGTGGACCGCCATCGTGCTGTTCGGCATCGTCAGCGGGCCGAGCATCGGTGGCTGGGTCGGCGAACACTTCGACTGGCGGCCGATCTTCTACATCAGCCTGCCGTTGTCGGCGTACATCTTCCTGGTGATGGCGCTTTTGCTGAAGGAGAAGAAGGCCGAGCAGCGGCCGTCATTCGACTTCTTTGGCTTTGGCACTTTCACGCTGGGTTTGATCAGCCTGCAAATGCTGCTCGACCGTGGTGAACGCCTGGACTGGTTTGCCTCGACCGAGATCTGTCTGGAAGCGCTGGGCAGTGCACTGGGGTTCTATCTGTTCGCGGTGCATGTGCTGACGGCGAAGGTGCATTTTCTCAACAAGCGATTGTTCGACGACCGCAATTTTGTGCTGTCGACGGTCATCTTTTTCGCCGTGGGTTTCGTGCTGTTGTCGACCATGGCGCTGACCTCGCCGATGCTCGACGAGATTCTCGGCTACCCGCCGGACACCACGGGGTTCCTGACGATCCCGCGTGGCGTCGGACTGGTCGGCGCGTTCCTGCTGATGGGGCGTGTTCCCGAGCGCTTCGACCGCCGCGGGTGCGTGGCGGCAGGCGTCGCCCTGGTGGTCTATGCCAACTGGCTGATGCTCGGTTATTCGCCGTTGATGGACGAGTGGCCGGTGGCGGTGGCCGGTGCGGTTCAGGGCATTGGCATCGGCGTCTTGATGCCGTCGCTGACCAAGGTTGCGTTCAGCACGCTCGCCCCCGCATTGCGCCCCGAAGGCACTGGTTTATTCAACCTGTCACGGGTGTACGGCAGCACGCTGGGCGTTGCGATTGTGCAGTTGTTTTTCTTCAACAACACGCAAGCGATGCACTCGGCGCTGGTCAGCAACCTGACGCCTTATCGCGCCGCTGCGCTTTCCGTGCCGACGTCCCTGCAAGCCCTGGAAGGGCTCAACGAAATGATCACGGGCCAGGCGGCTTTTATCGCGCTGATCGGTCAATTCAAGATTTTGCTGGTGGTGATGCTGGTGGTGAGTCCACTGGTGGTCTTCCTTCGCAAGCCGGCTACGGCCAACTAGTTTTCGTGGAGTGTGCCAAATGAAATCTCATGCGCTCGCAATCAACAGACAGACATTCAAAACCACGTTCGGCGCGGCGGCAGTGCTGGTGTTCCTGACCGCCTGTACCGTCGGCCCCGACTACCAGATGCCTGCGCCGAGCCAGTCGCAGCACTACGATCAACAGGCCGAACAGCGTCTTGGTCAGCGTGGCAACAAGCAGATTGATCTGGGCCAGAAGGTCCGCGGTGACTGGTGGACGGCGTTCCGCTCGCAGAAGCTCGACACGGTGGTGCGTCGGGCCATTGCGGGCAACCTTGAACTGGTGGCGGCGGATGCAACCATTCGCCAGGCGGCGTCCTCGGTGACGGCGGCGGAAGGTGCGTTGTACCCGCAAGTCGATTTTGGCGCCCAGGCGGGCCGTCAACGGGTTCATAACGCCAAAGAGCCGGCCGTCTCCAACTTCTATGCGATCGGGCCACGGGTCGGTTTTGACCTGGACGCGTTCGGCGGCAACAAGCGCTTGGTGGAACAGCAGGAAGCGTTTGCCGATCTGCAAAAGCATCGCTATGAAGCGGCGTACCTGACCCTGACCGGGAATGTCGCCAGTCAGGCGTTGCTGGTGGCGTCGGCGAATGCGCAGATGCAAGCCGTCGAGAGGCTGCTGGCCAACGACGCGAAAAACCTCGACCTCGTGCGCATGGCCCACGCCAATGGCAGCACCACGCAGATCGATGTTTCGCTGGCCGAAACCAGGCTCGCTCAAGACCGCACGTTGTTGCCGCCTCTGGCTCAGCAACGCGACTCGGCTCGCCACGCACTCTCGATTCTGACGGGCAAAGGCCCGGGCGACTGGATCGCGCCGGACTTCGACCTGGCCGAGTTTGTATTGCCGGCCAACGTGCCTGTCAGCTTGCCTTCTGAAATGGCCCACGACCGGCCGGATGTGCGCCAGGCAGAAGCAGAACTGCACATGGCCAGCGCTGCCGTCGGCGTCGCGACCGCGAACCTCTATCCCCACGTCACGTTGTCCGCGTCGCTGGCACAGGCCGCTTCGGGCAATGGCGGCGCCGCACTCTGGGGCTTCGCGGCAGGGCTGGCGGGGCCGATCTTTGATGGCGGAACGCTCAAGGCTGAACGTCAGGCTGCCATCGACGGCTACAACGCGACGCTCGCCGGTTACCAGCAAACCGTGATCAGTTCGTTCGGCCAGGTCGCCGACACGTTGCAAGCCATCAACCATGACGCCGAGGAAAACCTCGCCCAGGAAGACGCGTTGCGTGCGGCCGAAACCAGTTTGCGCTTGAACCAGCAAGCCTACGCGCAAGGAGAGAACAGCATTCTCCAGGTGCTGGAAGCGGAGCGCGCTTATCAGCAGGCGTTGCTGGGCCGAATCCGGATCAAGACAGCGCAATACCTCGACACGGTGCGCCTGTACGTGGCGCTCGGCGGTAATTCCGTTGGCGCATTCGAGCAACGGGTGGCCACACGCGAAGCACAGAACCCTGCGTATCAATAACGGCTGCGGCCCCGACAATTGGAGTAAAGAGATGCCTTACGAAGCCTTTCACGATGCACTTCGCGATCACCGTTTTGCGCTCAACCATGGCGCGGGTGAAATGCCGGCGGTTGGGTTCGGCACGCTGTTTCGAGATCTTGCGGTCACCACGCAAGCGGTCAAGGAGGCCCTGCACGCGGGCTTTCGTCATTTCGATTGTGCAGAACGTTATCGAAATGAAGAACAGGTCGGCATTGCCCTGCAAGAGGTGTTGGCGAGCGGAACAATCCGCCGCGAAGAGCTGTTCATCACCACCAAGCTGTGGAACACCAACCATCGCCCCGAGCGGGTTCAACCGGCGTTCGAGGCCAGTTGCCGACGGTTGCAAGTGGACTATATCGACTGCTACCTGATCCATACGCCGTTTGCCTTTCAACCCGGTGAAAACCAGGACCCGAGGGACGAGCAAGGCAACGTCATCTACGATTCAGGGGTCACGTTGATCGAGACATGGAGGGCACTTGAGCGCCTGGTGGATGAAGGTCGGTGCAAGTCCATCGGCTTGTCGGACATCACGTTGCCGGCGTTGCAGGCGATTGTCGCCTAGGCGCGGATCAAGCCCGCCGTCGTGCAGGTCGAGTCCCATCCTTATTTGCCTGAATGGGAACTGCTTGAGTTTTGTCAGCAACATGGAATTATCGTCCTGGCGTTTGCACCACTCGGCCATGGCATGGAGCCCAATGTGCTGGAAGATTCGGTGATTACCGGGATCGCCCGGCGCGTGCAGAAGACCCCGGCGCAAGTGGCGCTGGCCTGGTCGGTGCAGCGGGGCGTGGCGTTTCTGACCACGTCGGCGACACCGAGCCACATCCGGGAAAACTTCGATCTGTCCACGCTGCCACACCGGGCGATGCTTGAAATCAAGGAAGAGATCACCATTCGGGTACGGTTCAACTCGGTGGTGGAAACCGGTGTTCCCGGGTTTATTGCGCGCAAGAAGTAATACGATTCGAGAGGGGCGGCTTTCTGTAAGGCCGCCCTTTTTTATCCAGACCCTTGAGGCCTAGCGATGGACATTTTCCAGACCATGCGTTTTTTCGTGGCTGTCGCCCAAACCGGCAGCTTTACGGCGGCGGCGCAGATGCTGGACACCACCACGACCAACGTTTCCAAAGCGGTGACCAGTCTGGAGGCGCGGCTGCAAACACGTCTGATCAACCGGACCACTCGACGCCTGGCTTTGACCGAAGCCGGTGTGCGCTACTTGCAGCGCTGCGAGAAAATTCTTGAAGAGGTGCGTGAAGCCGATGAGGAGGCAGGAACCGCTCACATCACGCCGGTGGGTCGGCTGAAGATTCATGCGATGTCGGCCATCGGCAACCATTACGTGATCGATGCGATTGCCAAGTACCGAGAGACTCACCCCTCGGTGATGTTTGATCTGACCCTGACCAATCGGCTGCCCGATTTGCTGGAGGAGGGGTATGACATGTCGATCGTGTTAGCGCGGGACCTGCCCGATTCCGGGTTTGTCGCGCAAAGGCTGGGCATCACTTACAGCATCCTCTGCGCTTCGCCGGCGTACTTGAAGAAACGCGGACACCCTGATTCTCCAGGGTCGCTTGGCGTACATGATTGTCTGCGGATTGTGAATACGGTCATGCCGGTTGAAAACTGGGCATTCGAGGGGCCGGACGGCGTGGAGACGGTGAACGTTCCGATCTCTCCCTTTCACGTCAACACCGCCGATGCGATGACGGTCGCGATCAAGAATGGAATGGGGATCGGTATTCAACCCATTGCGTCCGCCGTGGACGGACTGAGAGCGGGCACGTTAGTGCGCGTATTGCCGGATTATCATTTCGAGGAATTCAACTTGTTTGCCATCTACCCGTCACGAAAGTTCGTGGATGCGAAGATCAAGACATGGGTGGAGTTTCTGAAAGACTACATTCCGGGTCTGTTGGCCTCCGATGAGGACATTGTCGGTTCGCCAGCAAAACCCTGACAGGCGCGGCAGGCATGGAGTGTCGACCCTCCATCGTCCGCACGCTACTCAACCGTTCGAGCAGCCTGTGCCCATGACTTGATATTGCAGGATATGCCGTTGACCGTGAGAGTCTTCATACGTCATTTGGGCCGGCACCGGCGCGCATTCGTTTGCAATGTCCGACACCGTAATGATCTTCTGAATATCGAGCTTCATTCCGTAGGTGTAACTTTCAACGGGTACCTGGCCGGCTTCAGCATTGGCATGGCTTTCGTCTGCAAAGGCCTGTGCGGTTAAACTTCCAAGAGCAAGGAACAGCGCAGCTTTTAAAGCGTTCATGGTATTCACCTTGGCATCGACTATTTCGGGGTTGTTGCCTGGCGAGCAAGTTGCTGACAACTTCAATGGCTCGCTGGGTAGAGTCGATGCTAGGTGTTTACGACTTCGCCATATATCGGTCGACCGGACAAACACTGTTGTCGGATTTCACATGAATCCTGAATCGGCAGGCTCAGGCCGGCTGTTTTCGTTCTTGAGTTTTCAGCGTCTTTCAGACTCAAATGGTCCTTTTCGGGACGGTGACGATATGGAACATCGGTGTGAAGTAGCAGTGCTCGGACTCGGCGCGATGGGCGCCGCGACGGTGTATCAACTGGCGAAATCCGGGGTCAGGGTCATCGGCGTTGACCGCCACCATCCTCCCCACACGCAGGGCTCCAGCCATGGGGACACGCGCATCACTCGGCTCTCGGTCGGCGAAGGTGCGGCGTACGTGCCCATTGTCCTCAACTCGCATCGGATCTGGCGTGAACTCGAAGCACTGTCCGGCGAGTCGCTGTTCGAGCAGTGCGGCGTGCTGGTGTTGAGCTCCAGCCCCGGCTATGACGCCAACGATGCCAACGACTTCACGAACCGCACCCTTCAACTGGCGAACACCTACGGCATCGAGCATGAGGTGTTGTTCGCCGAACAGATTCGCCAGCGATTCCCGCAGTTTTCCCAGGTGCTGGACACTGCCGTCGGCTACTTCGAACCGAGTGGCGGTTACGTCCGGCCGGAACGCTGCATCGCGGTGCAATTGCAGCTCGCCGAGGAACACGGCGCCACGTTGTTCAAGGGCGAAACCGTCACGCACATCCGCTCGGACGAGCAGGGCGTCACCCTCACCACTGATCAGCGCACGATCCGCGCCGACAAAGTCGTGGTCAGTGCCGGCATGTGGTCCCGGGATTTGTTGGGACAGCCGTTTGACCGCTTGTTGCGGGTGTGTCGGCAGAAGCTGTTCTGGTTTGAGCAGGAGGAGCACGCACGGTTTGCCGAGGTGTCACCGACGTTCATCTTCAGCCACGGTCCGGCGCAGTCCTTTTACGGCTTCCCGCCGTTACCGGGCGAGGGCAGCGTGAAAGTCGCGACGGAGCAATACATTGAAGAATCCTCGCCAGACACGCTGGACCGCACCGTCAGCGCCGTTGAAGAAAGCGACATGTTCGAACGTCAGGTGCGCGGCCGGATCGCAGGCGTGACATCGCGTGTGGTCAAGTCGGCAGTGTGCGCGTACACCGTCACGCCGGATTCGCACTTCATCATCGACGAGCATCCGACACTGAAAAACACCCTGGTGGTGTCGGCCTGTTCGGGACATGGTTTCAAGCATTCCGCAGCGTTGGGCGAGGCGGTTGCGCAGTGGTGCGTGCGTGGCAGCAGTGACCTGGACCTGTCGGCGTTTTCGTTGAAGCGGTTTGCCTGACTTGCCGATCCCGGCCACCCCGCGATCCGTAGGAGCCCGGCTTGCCGGCGAAGGCGTCCATGAAATCGCCATCGCCGGCAAGCCGGCTCCTACAGGTTTGGTGTGAATCCCCAATCCCGGGCATCCCCGCGATCCGTAGGAGCCGGCTTGGTGTGAATCCCCAATCCCGGACATCCCCGCGATCCGTAGGAGCCAGGCTTGCCGGCGAAGGCGTCCGTGAAATCGCCATCGCCGGCAAGCCGGGCTCCTACGGGTTTGGGGTGAATCCATCATCCCGGACACCCCACGATCGCAGGCGCCAGGCTTGCCGAGGTGGGTGAGCTGATACTAATTGGCCATCATTTCCGGTAGAGTGTGCGCCGCCCGAGAGACGGATCCCGGGCGTTTACCCAAGGAGTCATTCAGTGAATCACCTCAGCAAAGTTGTTGCCGTTACCCTGTTCGGCCTGGTTCTGGCGGGTTGCACCGGCGCCCCGATGAAGACTCAGCAATACGATGCAAGCCAATACACGGTGGTTGGCCACAGTGAAGCGAGCGCCACGGGCCTGATGCTGTTCGGCGTCATCCCGATTCGCCAGAACAGCCGTTTTGTTCGCGCGCAAGACGCGGCGATCAAGGCCAAGGGCGGCGATGCACTGATCAACACCCAAGTGCAGGAAAACTGGTTCTGGGCCTGGGTCCTGAGCGGTTACACCACCAAGGTTTCCGGTGATGTGATCAAGCTGAAAAACGTTCAGTAAGCGATCGCCAGTGCAGCCTGCCGCAATGGCAGGCCGCACTTGTCGTCCCGGTCAGATCAGGTTGATCACGACATCGATGTTGCCACGGGTCGCCTTCGAATACGGGCAGGTCTGGTGCGCGGCATCCACCACCGACCGTGCAACTGCCGGGTCCAGGCCGGGAAGGCTGACGTTGAGGCGCGCCTGCAGGAAAAAGGCGTTTTCGGTCTTGCCCAGGTCTATTTCGGTATCGACAGACACGTCAGTCGGCAAGGTCACTTGCAACGCGATGGCTGCCTTGCCCATGGCACCGATGAAGCAGGCCGACCAACCAGCGCCCAGCAGTTGTTCAGGGTTGGTGCCGCTGCCGGAAGAACCTATGGCGCTAAGCTTGACGTCCAGACGGCCATCGTCGCTTCGCGATTCGCCATTGCGGCCTCCGGTTGTGTGGGTCTTGCCGGTGTAAAGCACGGTGTCGATTTGATTGATCATGGCGGTTCCTGCTGAGGTTGGTGGGCGCTTCTAAATCGCTGTTCATCGGAAAACATCTGAATTTCCGATGTGGCCCACTTTTCCACTTCCATGTAATGCGGATGTGTCCTGAACCGGCGCTTGTGTATCGCCGTGTAAGATCACCCCGCAAAAATACACACTGATACAAATCGACAGTGATTGTAGGAGCGAGCTTGCTCGCTCCTACGGGTAAAGCCTTCACGCCTGCTTGTTCAACGCTGCCTCCGCCGCCGCAATTTCCGCCTGGCGCTTGATGATCAGGTCACCCATCGGCGGCCCCTGAAAGCGCCGCGCTTCAAAACCGAACCAGACGATGGCCGTCAGCACCAGGAAGCCGATGGTGATGTACAGCGCCCAATCGTTCGGTGGCTGGATGCCGATGACGAAGATCACCACCATCGAGAGCACCGAGAGCACGGCGAACAAGGAGTAAAAAGCGTGCCCCATGTTCCACGGCCCCATGGTTGGCCACTTCGAGGTTCCGTAGGCGAACAGGCCCAGCACGATGGGAATGATGAAAGAGAAAAACAGGAAGATCACCGTGCAGGAGACCACGATGGTGTAGACCGGCGTTGCCCCGATCGAGATCACCGACGAGCCCCAGTCGAACAAGACCGCCAGGGTCGCGCCGGTCCAGATGGCTGCCACCGGGCTGCGATATTTCGGCGAGACCGAGGCCAGTGCTTTCGAGCAGGGCAGGCCACCGTCGCGGGAGAACGCGAAGATCATGCGTGACACCGAGGTCACGGTCGCCAGCCCGCAGAGAAACTGCGAGATGAAAATCGCCACGTACAGCGCGAATTTCACGTTAGGGCTCACCTGGGCGTTCATGCCCCAGAAGAACACGTTCCAGCCCTGTTTCGCCGCTTCGTCCATGTTCGGCAGCATCAGCACGAACGAACAGAGCATCACCCAACCGAACAGCAACGACCAGATCACGGACATGACCATGCCGCGCGGCACCGACATCGCGGCATTACGGGTTTCTTCTGAGGTATGCGCCGACGCGTCATAACCGGTGATGGTGTAGATCGGCAACAGCAGGCCGAGCATGAACACCCAGCTGTTCGACACCTGTGGCCAGACACTGCCGCCGGCTTCACCGGAATAGTTGCCGAAAGTCCACAACCGGGCGAACTCATAGCTGGGTGCGGAGATCAGGCAGACGATGGTCAGCGCGAGCGCCGTGGCGAAAATCAGGTAGCCCGAGAAGTCGGTGAGTTTCGCGGTCAGGCCGATGCCCAGATGGTTACACAAGGCCTGGATGCCGGTCAGGATCGCCAGGAAAATCACCCTCACCGTGGTGGTGTCTTCCATTCCCAGCGCCGGTCCGAAGGCCCCGAAAAAGAAGTAATAGGTGCCGACGTTGATCGCGCCGAGCACCGTGACCAGTCCCAGCAGATTGAACCAGGCTGTCAGCCAGCCGGTGAAGCGGTTTCCGAGAATCGAGCCCCAGTGATAGAGACCGCCAGCGGTGGGGTAGGCCGAAGAAATCTGCGCCATGGCCAGCGCGAACACCCCGGAGATCAGGCAACCGATGGGCCAGCCGATGCCAATCGCCGCACCCCCTGCGCCCGAGGTGCCCTGGGCCAGTGAGTTAATGCCGCCTGAAAGGATGCAGATGATCGAAAAGGAAATCGCGAAGTTGGAGAAAACACCCATTCGTCGCGAGAGTTGCTGGGCGTAGCCCATGCTGTGCAGCACCTTGACGTCCTCGTCGTGCGCGTCGGTGCCGGGCTGGCTTGCTGGGTTCATGCTGTGTACCCCATCAGGTTTTGATTCAATCCATTGGCGTGTGCGCAATGGGCTGGCCTTCAACACCTTGTCGTACTGCTCCTTTTTCCAACCGATACTGCTCTGGATCTAAACGCGGCCGTGATAAGCCGCGTCGAAAATGCTGGCCACACCGAGCTTGGTCAATGGCAGGGGATTGCCGCTGGCCGAGGGATCGACAATCGCCATGTCCGCGATCAGGTCGGCCTGCCGGTCATCCACGCCCAACTCAACCAGCGTGTGCGGCACGCCGATGTCTTTGCGCAGCTTGAGCACGAAGGCCAGAAAACTGTCGAAGCCGGGGGAGGGCAGGCGCAGATAAGCCGCGAGGCGGATGATGCGTTCCTCGATGGCCGGGCGATTGAACTGCAACACATACGGCATGAACGTGGCATTGGTCATGCCGTGATGGGTGTCGTACAGCGCGCCCACCGGATGCGAGAGCGCGTGCATTCCACCGAGGCCTTTCTGGAACGCGGTGGCGCCCATCGCGGCGGCGGCGAGCATGTGTGCGCGCGCTTCAAGGTCCGAAGGTGTATGGACGGCGCGCACCAGAGCGTTGGCCACCAGGCGCATGCCTTCCACCGCAATGCCGTCGGCCAGCGGGTGAAATCCGGGAGCGCAATACGCCTCCAGGCAATGGGCGAACGCATCCATGCCGGTGCCGGCGGTGACTTTTGCCGGCATGCCCACGGTGAGTGCCGGATCGCTGATGACCACGCGCGGCATCATTTTCGGGTGGAAGATGATGCGTTTGGTGTGCGTGCGCTCGTCGATGATCACCGCCGCACGGCCGACTTCGGAACCGGTTCCCGCTGTGGTCGGCACGGCAATCACCGGGGCGATGTGGCTGTCGTCGGCTCGGGTCCAATAGTCGCCGATGTCTTCGAAATCCCACACCGGTCGGGTCTGGCCGCTCATGAACGCGATGAGCTTGCCCATGTCCAGGCCGCTGCCACCGCCGAAGGCAACCACGCCATCGTGCTGGCCGGTGCGCCAGGCTTCGAGCCCTCCGGCCAGGTTGGCCTCGACCGGATTGGGCTTGAGGTCACAAAACAGCGCGACGCCAAGGCCGGCGGCGCGCAACGCATCCACCGCCGCCGTGGTGATCGCCGCACGCCCCAGGCCGCTGTCGGTGACCAGCAACGGGCGTTGGATACCCTGGCTGCGGCAGATCTCGGCCAGCTCGGCGATGCGCCCGACACCGAAGCGAATGCTGGTGGGGTAGTTCCAGTTTCCAGTCAGGTTCATGGCCTACACCTCGTGGCGCAGATGAAAGGATTTGGCGCGGGTCAGGTGCTCGTAGCCCAGGCGCGACAGGGTGACGCCGCGTCCGCTGTTCTTGACCCCGGTCCAGGCCAGCGCCGGGTCGAGGTAATCGCAGCGGTTCATGAATACGGTGCCGGTGGCGATCTCGTTGCCGAGGCGTTCGGCGGCGGCGAGGTCCTCGGTCCAGATCGACGCGCTGAGTCCGAACTCACTGTCGTTCATCAAGGCGATGGCTTCTTCGTCGCCAGTCACCGGCATGATGCCGACCACAGGGCCGAAGCTTTCGTCGCGCATCACCGACATTTCATGAGTGACGTCCACCAGTACCTGCGGCGCCAGGTAGGCGCTGCCCGGTGCGTCGGCGGGAAACGCCTTCGGATCGATCAGCGCTTTGGCGCCCTCGGCCAGCGCGTCGGCAATCTGTCCGCGAACAAAATCTGCGGCGGCCGGCGAGACCATCGGACCCAGCGTGGTGGCTTCGTCCAGCGGGTTGCCCAACACGTACTGGCGAGTCAAATCGGCGAAGCGCTCGACGAAGGCGGGATAGATTTTCTCGTCCACATAGATGCGCTCGACCGCACAGCAGCTTTGCCCGGAGTTGAAGAAGCTGCCGTCCACCAGGTTTTCCACGGCGTGTTCGAGATTGGCGTCGGCGCGAACGTAGGCCGGGTCTTTGCCGCCGAGCTCCAGGCCCATGCCGATGAAATCCGTGATGGCGGCTTGTTGGACTTGCAGGCCAGCGTCCACCGAACCCGTGAAGTTCACCTGTTGTACGTCGCCGGTAACGATGGCTACTGAGGTACTGGCATGACTGAGCAGCAGGTTCTGGAACAACCCTTCAGGCAGATTGGCCCGGCGAAAAGCTTCTGCGAAACGCTCGCCGACCAGCAGGGTTTGCGAGGCGTGTTTGAGGATGACGCTGTTGCCCGCCATCAACGCCGGAATAATCGTGTTGACGGCGGTCAGATAGGGGTAGTTCCACGGGGCGATCACGAGCACCGTACCTAGCGGCTCGCGTTTGATGTAACGCCGAAAACCTGCGACCGGTGCGGGTTCAACGGCTGCAAGCGCTTCGGGCGCAATAGCGATCATGTGCCGGGCTCGCTCTTCGAAACCGCGCAGCTCGCCAGCGCCATAACGCACCGGTCGACCCATTTGCCAGGCCAGCTCCGGCACGATTTCATCTTTCATGGCGAGCATCGCGTCCACAGCGGCACTGCAAAAAGCTGCACGCTCGCTCAGTGGTCGGCGCTTCCATTGCGCCTGGGCAGTTGCAGCCGCCTCAAGCGCCTGAAGGAGCCGGGCCGTATCTATTTGCTGGCGCTCGACGTACACCCGGCCATCGACCGGAGAAATAAGCTGAATCTTCGCAGTCATGGTGTGCTCAATAGCGCTCGAAGCCGCGCTGCAGTTCCCAGTCGGTGATCCGCCGGTCGTACTCTTTCTGCTCCCACTCGGCGGTGTGCACGTAGTGATCGACCACTTCATCGCCGAACGCCTCGCGCAACATGCTCGACCCCTTGAGGGCGGAGCAGGCATCGCGCAGGGTTTTCGAGACTTCCGGCAAATGCTCATCGAGGTAGGCATCGCCCTCGAACGGCGCGGCGAGTTCGAGCTTCTCGTCGATCCCGGCCAGGCCCGCCGCGATCAGCGCGGCGAAGGCCAGATAAGGGTTGAGGTCGGCGCCGCCGATGCGGCATTCGATGCGGATGGATTTGCTGCCTTCGGCACACAAACGAAAGCCGGCGGTGCGATTGTCGCGGCTCCAGACCGCCCGCGTCGGCGCGAAAGTGCCAGCCTGGAAGCGCTTGTACGAATTGATGTAGGGCGCCAGAAAACAGGTGATGTCGTTGGCGTACTTGAGCTGCCCGGCGACCCAGGCGCGCATCAGTTTCGACATGCCGAACTCGGCTTTGGCATCGAAGAACAATGGCTTCTTGGCGTTCTTGTCCCACAGCGAATTATGGATATGGCTGCTGGACCCGGCGGCGTCATAACGCCACTTGGCCATGAACGTGATCGCCTTGCCTTGCAGCTGCGCGATCTCTTTGCAGGCGTGCTTGATGATGACGTGGTGGTCGGCCATGGTCATGGCATCGGCGTAACGAATGTTGATTTCTTCCTGGCCGGGGCCCCATTCGCCCTTGGAGTTTTCCACGGGAATGCCCGACGCTTGCAGATGCTTGCGAATCGCCCGCAGCACCGGTTCCTCGCGGGTGGTCTGGAGGATGTTGTAATCCTCGATGTAATGCCCGGCGGTTTTCGGTTGGTGATAGTTGCGCTGGTGGATCGCCTCGTAGCTCTCATCGAACAGGTAGAACTCAAGCTCCGAAGCGAACATGCCGGTGTAGCCCCGTTCACGCAGGCGCTCGACCTGTTTTTTCAGAATCGCCCGCGGGCTGTGGGGCAAGTCCTTTCGATGGTGATGATCGAGCACATCGCAGAGCACCAGCGCCGTGCATTCCAGCCAGGGCACACGCCGCAGCGTGGACATGTCCGGTTTCAGGACGAAGTCGCCATAGCCTTTGCTCCAACTGGCTGCGGCGTAACCCGGCACCGGTTCCATGTCGATGTCGTCGGCCAGCAGGTAATTGCAGCAGTGGGTTTCTTCGTGGCCGCTGTCGATAAAAAACTCGACCTGGAAGCGCTTGCCGACCAGGCGTCCCTGCATGTCGACCATGCAGACCAATACGGTGTCGATTTCGCCAGCGGCAGCCGCGCGCTTGAGTGCATCAAAGCTGAGGAGGGGCTCGGTCATCACGTCAATCCTGCGTGAAAGGGTTGGGCCTGTCTGAGATAGCTGTTGCAGACGCTCTCCAGAACAACCAAAACCCTGCAGAATCGAGCATCGTGAGCAATAAGCTGATCCAAGCTTAGCCTACTGTTGAAAACTGCAAGTCCTTATGAGCCGCTAAATTCACAGCTTGTAGCCAATCTGCCGCAACAGGTTTTTGCGCCACAGAATGTCTTCGTCGCCTTCAATTTCCTTGGCGCAGAAGCCATCCACCACACCCAGAATCGCGCGTCCCTGTGCTGTCTCGGCGAGCACCACTTCAGTGGGGTTGGCGGTTGCGCAAAAGATCCGGCACACCTCTGGAACCGTTTTGACCGTGTTCAATATGTTCAGCGGATAGAAGCCGTCACCCAGGAAGATGATGAAGCTGTGCCCGGCGCCGATGGCTTGGGCATTGCTCTGGGCCAGTTTGATCATGGCGGGATCGGTGCCGGACCAGCGCACCATGCATTTGCCCGAGGCTTCGCAAAAAGCCACGCCGAAGCGGATGCCTGGCACTGCGTTGATCAACGCTTCGTGAATGTCCTCGACGGATTTGATGAAGTGGGTCTGGCCCAGAATGAAATTCGTGTCTTGCGGCTTGTCGATTTTCTGCGTGATGAGTTGCATCTCGAACACCTCCTTTCACGACGGTGTTGCCAGGGGCTGGCAACCGTTCAAGTCTCACGATTCATTTTAGGAGATTCGCGCCCAGGCCGACGCTTGAGCGACCGGCGCACGTCGGGCGGCGGTAATCGGGTAAGGTAGGCGCGAAAATGCACCGGGTGCGCCGATTGACTTCACTGGAACCGAACATGATGAAAGCTGTAACCCTCACCTTCGTCCTTTCACTGACCGCAGGGGCATTTTGCACGCCGGCGGCAGCGGCGGGGGATGCTGAAGCCGGGGCGAAACTGTTCACGCGGATCTGCGGCGGCTGCCATCAGGTGGGCGAGTCGGCGCGGGGCGGCTTCGGCCCGCAACTCAACGGTATTTTCGGCCGTCCCTCGGGAAGCGTGACGGACTACCAGTACTCCGACGCGATGAAATCCGCCGGCATTGTCTGGACGCGCGAGACACTGACGGCTTACCTCGAAGCGCCGAAGAAAGTGGTGCCCGGCACCCGGATGATTTTCTGGGGGCTCAGCGATCCGCAGAAGATCGAGGATGTGCTGGCGTACTTGCAGACGTTTCAGCCGAAGTAATCGAATGCGTCGTTGAAATGTACGTCGATGTACATTTTGTGTACGCACGAGGGCGTGCAGCGTAGAGTGGAGCGACATTTTCAGAACACGGTGGTACCCGAGGATGTCGCAGACAGGAAAGACACGGACCAAGGCCCAGGACGCCGGCTGGCGCGGCTCGGTCAATGGCTGGCTGGACGCCGCCTACGATGCCCTCAAGGAATCCGGTGTGGACGCGGTGCGCGTGATGCCGCTGGCCAAGCGGCTGAACCTGTCGCGCACTAGTTTCTATTGGTTCTATGAGGATCGCGAGCAACTGCTGGCGGCGCTCCTGACCCGCTGGCGCGACAAGAACACCGGCGGGCTGATCAGCCAGTGCGAGAGTTACGCCGAAAGCATTTCCGAAGCCATCCTCAACGTTTTCGAATGCTGGGTGAATCCCGAGCTGTTCGACTCGCAGTTCGAGTTTGCCGTGCGCAGTTGGGCGTTGCAGTCCGCCGAGGTGGCCGACGAAATCGCCGCGGCTGACGAGGCGCGGATCAATGCCCTGGCCGGCATGTTTCGCCGGTTCGGCTACGAGACCGACGCCGCCGATGCGCGGGCCAGGACGATCTACCTCACGCAGATCGGCTACATCTCGATGAAAACCACTGAGGACATCGTCGTGCGTTTCCGACGCATTCCGCAGTACGTCACGGTGTTTACCGGCAAGGCACCGAAGCGTCGCGAGCTCGACCGTTTTTTTGGCAAGTTCGGCTACGCGGAAAAAGAGCCGGGTGTTTTCGTGTCGCTGGTCGACACCTTCGAGGAGGCGACGCCCGATGCCGAATAGAACCCTGGGCATCATCGGCGGCACCGGCTGGTTGGGCCGTTCAATCGCTGACGCGGTGCTGGAAAGCGGCTTCATCGCTGCCGATTGCCTGCTGATTTCGAACCGTTCCGGCACCAGCACGTTCGGGCCAGACGTGCGGGTGCTGGCGGATAACCAAGCGTTGGTTGAGCTTAGCGATGTCGTGGTGTTGTCGATCCGCCCGGAGCAATTTCGTGAACTGCAGATCGACGCCCGGGGCAAACGGGTGATTTCACTGATGGCCGGTGTTCCTGCGTCGACCATCAGCGCCGCTACTGGTGCGCAAGTCGTGGTGCGGGCCATGCCGAATGCAGCCGTGGAAATCCGCCAGTCGTACACGCCTTGGTACAACGCCGGTGAGTTGAGCGAACAGGACCGCGAGTGGGTACAACGACTTTTTGAATGCGTCGGTTCGGCGGACGAAGTGCCCAATGAGGATTGCATCGATTACCTCAGTGCTCTGTCCGGCACCGGGCCTGCTTTCCCGGCCATGCTTTACAGGGCGCTGGTTGAATCGGCGGTGGTCGCGGGGATTCCCGAGGCGATCGCACAACGTGCCGCGCACGGCGTGGTGGTGGGTGGCGGTCAGTTACTGGCCAGCCGTGATCCCCTGCAAATGATCGACGCCCTCATGGCTTATCGCGGTGTGACGGCAGCGGCGTTGCAGTCGATGGCTGATCAACATATCGACACCATCGTGGGCCAGGCTGTACAGGCCGGTGCGGCTGTCGCCCGACGCGGGATGTAAAAAAGAGGGAGCAAAAGCTCCCTCGATTGATGTTTGGCGAGGTTCAGATTTCCTTCACCAACCGCAAGGCATCGTAGATCGCCGCATGCGTGTTGCGGGCCGCCACGGCGTCACCGATCCTGAACAGCTGGAAACGCCCTTGAGGGTTGGTGACGATGTGTTGCGCGTGACCAGCAATCAGGTCGTGCTGTTCCACCGCGCCGCCATTGCTTGAGTGAGGGCGAAGATCGAAATACAGGTCGTCCAGCGGCAGCGTGCCGTGGTTGACCACGACCTGATCGACGACACGCTGTTTGTTGACCTTGCCGTAGTCGCTGCCGAAGGTCGCGACCAGCTTGCCATCGCGCTTTTCCACCGACTCGACGCGGTACGTGACGGTAAAAGTGACGTCGAGGTCTTGCAGGCTGCGCATGTAGGGCACCAGGTTCATCGCCATCACTTCCGGCGCAAATGCACGGTCGGGCGTGACGATCTCCACGGTCGCGCCGCTTTGTGCGATGACTTCGGCAGCCTGCAAGGCGGCATGGTCGCCGGCATCATCGAAAATCAGCACGTTGCGGCCAGGCTTGATGTCGCCGGAAATAATGTCCCAGGTCGACACCACCAGTTCGTTGCCTCGGGCAAGGACCTCGGTGTCGGGCAGGCCTCCGGTCGCGACGATGACCACGTCCGGCTCGTGGGCCAGCACGGTGTCGGCTTCCGCCCAGGTGTTGAAGTGAAACTTCACGCCAAGGCGCTCGCACTGCGCCATTCGCCAGTCGATGATGCCGATCATTTCGCGGCGGCGTTCGTTCAGGGACGTCAGCCGGATCTGCCCGCCGGGCCGGTCCGCCGCTTCCAGCACAGTGACGTCGTGGCCGCGTTCGCCCGCGACACGCGCTGCTTCCAGCCCGGCGGGGCCGGTGCCGATGATCAACACTTTGCGTTGGCGCGCCGCCTTGGGGATTTCGTGGGGCATGGTGGTTTCGCGACCGGTCGCCGCGTTGTGTATGCAGTAGGCGGCGCCGCCCTGATAGATCCGGTCCAGGCAATAGTTCGCGCCCACGCAAGGGCGGATGTCTTCCTCGCGCTTCTCGATGATCTTGCGCACGATATGCGGATCGGTCATGTGCGCGCGGGTCATGCCCACCATGTCGACCTTGCCCGAGGCAATCGCGTAGCGCGCCGTGGCGACGTCGGGAATCTTCGCCGCGTGGAAGGTCGGGAAACCCGTCGAGGCGCGGATCTCACCGGCGAAATCAAGGTGCGGTGAGTTGCGCATGCCCTGGATCGGGATGACATCAGTCAGGCCCGCGTCGGTGTCGATGTGGCCGCGCACCACGTTGAGGAAATCGATCAGCCCGCTGTCCTTGAGCATGTGCGACACCTGCATCCCCTCACTGGCGTTGAAGCCGCCCGGCAGCGTTTCGTCGCCGGTGTAGCGCACACCCAGCAGGAAGTTTTCGCCGACACGCTGGCGAATCCCGCGCAGGATGTCGAAGGTAAAGCGCATGCGGTTTTCCAGCGAGCCGCCATAAGGGCCGTCGAGATCGTTGGTCAGCGGCGACCAGAACTGATCCATCAAATGCCCGTAGGCCTGCAATTCCAGGCCGTCCATGCCGGCGGCCTGCATGCGTTCGGCCGCGTCCACGTAGTCCTTGATGATCCGCTCGATGTCCCAGTCTTCCATCTTCTTGGGGAATGAGCGGTGCGACGCCTCGCGACGGTGCGAAGGCGAGACCACGGGCAACCAGTCGGCCTTGTCCCAGCGAGTGCGCCGGCCCAGGTGGGTCAACTGGATCATGACGGCGGCGCCATGTTCGTGGCATTCATCGGTCAGGTCCTTGAGCCATCCGACCACTTCGTCCTTGTAGGCCAGCACGTTGTTGAACACCGGCGGGCTGTCCCGGGAGACCGCTGCCGAGCCCGCCGTCATGGTCAGGGCAACCCCGGCCTTGGCGCGCTCGACGTGGTAGGCGCGATACAGCGCCTGGGGCATGCCGTCGATAGGGTAGGCCGGCTCGTGCGCCGTGGTCATGATCCGGTTTCTGAGGGTCAGGTGCTTGATCTTGTAGGGTTGCAGCAAGGGATCGCTGGACATCGTGGTGCGCTCCAAAGTGGGCTTCATCAGGCTCGGCGACTTGAAATTAGGATAAATGTACATAGGTGTCAATTGCTCATGACACACGTGTACATTTTTCTTGCGCAACACAAAAGTCACCGATAAGATCAGGCTCGAAAGGGTGCAGAGGAGCTACCGGACAGTCGTGCCCGGCACGATGTGAAAAGGGATTGCGAGGGATTCGGTGGAGAAGGGCTGTGCTGCCCGAATTCGAAGCAGCGAAGACTGCACTGTTCACGACCGTAAGGCCGTTCAAACGAAGACAACCTGCCTATCACCGTAAAATAGGAAGACGCCTGATGAACGCTCATTCGTATCGAAAAACAGCCTGTGCCTGCCTGTTCGGACTGGCGCTTGGAACCCACGCGGCGCTGACTCAGGCGGCGGAACAGCAACCTGTGCGCATTGGCTGGGTCAACTGGTCCGACACCGAAATCACCGTCAAGCTCGCCACCACCGCGTTGCAGGAACATTTAAAACAACCGGTGAAACTGGTGATGGCCGACATCGGCATTCAGTTCCAGGCCCTGGCCAACGGCAATATCGACCTCATCCCGATGGTCTGGCTGCCGAGTACCCACAAGGCGTTCTACGACAAATACAAGGACCGGCTCGAAGACCTCGGCGTGCTCTATGAAGGACGTATCGGCATGACGGTGCCGACCTCGGTGCCGATCAGCGAAGTGGCGAGCGTAGAGGACCTGAACAAACCGCAGGTCAGGGAAAAGCTCGACGGCAAGATCCTCACGTCCGAGGTCGGCAACGGCCAGTACAAGCTCACGGTCAAGGCCATCGAGGAGTACAAGCTCGACGGTTACAAGCTGGTGGCCTCATCGGAATCCGGCATGCTCAATGAGTTGGACCGTAACCTCAAACGCGGCAAATGGTCGTTGGTGAATGCCTGGAGTCCGCACTGGATGTTCTCCAAATATCCGCTGCGCTATCTGGATGATCCCAAGAAGATCTTTGGCGGCGCCGAGCAGATTCACGCCATGGCGCGCAAGGGTTTCAGCCAGGAGTATCCGGAAGTGGCGTACTTCTTCGCCCACTATTCGATCCCTCAGGCTGATCTCGAAGCGTTGATGATGCAGGCGCGCCAAAGCTCTTCCGACCAGGCCGTCGCCGCTTATTACGCCGCCAACAAGCCCCGTTTCGAAGCGATGTTCGAGAAGGGCGCGCAGAGTGTCAGCAGTCGCCAGCCTTGAGTGCACTGGCAGACGGCAGGTGACTCATCGACCGATGATGCACAAATCCCCGGTGGCGCGGATCAATGCCTGGCCATGCAGGCCATCCTTGATCAGCGCCGACCGCTCTTTGGCCAGCCACTGGGCGCAGTTCGGGTCTTTGCGATAAGGCGCGAAATCGGCGTAGTGCTGCAACAGGCGGTTTTGCAGCTCATCCAGCTGTGGCCGGATTTGATTCGCAAGGTCCGGCCGCGGCACATCAGGCGCGTTGCCTGCCGCTTGCCATTGCGCGAGCAGTCCGTATTGCACCAGCTTGTTGGCTTCGATCTGTGCGGCGATCAACTCGGCGATTTCGTCCGGGTCGAGTTTGCGGGTAACCGCTTGATTCCTGGCATTGGCGATGACTTGTGCTTCCCGGGCGCTGTCCTGGATCGGTTTGTGGCTGTCCCATTTGGTCAGCGCCACCAGATCAGCAATGTTCAGGCGTTCGTTTATCGTCACCAGCAGCGGTTGCAAACTGGCGGGTGCCGGGGAGGGCGTGCCGGCTTGTGCGCCGCAAGCGAGTAAACCGGACAGGGCGCAGGTCAGCAGCAGGCGTGGGGAGAAAAACATGGGCAACCTCATTGGATACGGGACTCGCAATCAGGAGCTATGTATCACAGGTGTGCCAGTGGCATTAAGGGGGAGCTGATTTTATTTGTGCACGAAAAAGCCCGGCGGGTCAGGCCGGGCTTCTTTTTGAGTACCGCGGTAGGGTTATTCATTCATACGGCGCGGCTTTCGATCAGACGGTCGGAACCACCTTCGGCAACGCGGTTTTCGATCAGACGGTCAGAGCCACCTTCGGCAACGCGGTTTTCGATCAGACGGTCGGAACCACCTTCAGCGACGCGGTTTTCGATCAGACGGTCGGAGCCACCTTCGGCAACG